>NZ_JAQJCJ010000094.1:0-599 GCF_030182485.1 Rhizobium atlanticum | reverse complement strand
GCGGCGCCTCACCTGGCCGGCGGTACCACGCCAAAAGCCGCGCCTCACGCGCTTCACCCGCGGTCGCTCCGGCAACAGCGGGCGCAATCGGCACCGGCGGTGCGTTGGGCAACAAGGCCAACCCCATCCTCCGTCATCCCAGGGCTTGACCCTGGGATCCACAGCCACGCACGCGGCTGCAGTTGTTTGCGCCGCACAGCGTCGGCACGCAGTGCCTCGCCCGCATGGATCCCAGGGTCAAGCCCTGGGATGACGGAGGATAGGTGGTGCCCGTATAGATAGGCGGCGTCGGCGCGATGACGTTCCTGCAAAGGCAGCGCCTCACGCTGGCCGGCGTTACCACGCCAAAAGCCGCCTCACACGCTTCACCGGCGGCAACTGCGGCAAAAGCGGCGCAAGCCGCAACGGCGGTGCGTTGGGCAACAAGGCCAACCCCATCCTCCGTCATCCCAGGGCTTGACCCTGGGATCCACAGCCACGCACGCGGCTGCAGTTGTTTGCGCCGCACAGCGTCGGCACGCAGTGCCTCGCCCGCATGGATCCCAGGGTCAAGCCCTGGGATGACGGAGGATAGGTGGTGCCCGTATAGATAGGCGGCG
>NZ_JAQJCJ010000093.1:0-618 GCF_030182485.1 Rhizobium atlanticum | reverse complement strand
ACGAAGAGCTGAGCAAGCTCGGATCGGGCTCGACTTCCAAGAGGAATGTTGTCTGGACTATAGCCAGCAATCAACGAAAGTTTAGTAATTGGCTGCAAACCAGGGGTAGGGAGAGCATAGCGAGCCGGCTCAACGGCAGTGATCAGCAGCAATGGTCGTTGAAAAAAGATTACCAAGACTTCACCGAAGACATGGGAAAACACACTATCTCTTTCAAGCGGCTTCGGCAGTACCAGCAAGTCGTTGAGGCGAACGCAGCGTCGGGGTTGTCCCCTGAGCAGGCAAGTGGCCGGGAACCGGCCGGTCTGGACGGCCGTTCGGATTCACGTGCCGAGTTCAGATCAACTTCGCCGCTGCAGCAGGTTGATCCATCGATCGAAGGCCGCAGCGGATTGTCGCTCGACCATACCGAATGGTTGGGCGACCAGCATATCCAGACGGATTATGAGCTGCTAATGCAGGACTTGCAGCGAAACGATCCGGATCTCGCCGCCAGGACGCGGCTTATCGATCCCCTGATAGCCCATTATCATCTGCGCCTGGGCGATGAGAGCACCGCGCTGAGCGCTTTCCAGCGCATCGTTAATGATCAGGATGGAAGAGATACAGCCGACTTCC
>NZ_JAQJCJ010000092.1:0-637 GCF_030182485.1 Rhizobium atlanticum | reverse complement strand
CTGACGCTCAGCGTGTCGCTGACCGCGTCGCCCTGGTTGAGCGCCTGTGTTGCCGCCCGGCTGTTGTCGAGCGTATAGGTCCAGCTGCCGGTGGCGGCATTGAAGCTGAAGCTGCCATAGATGCCGTTCAGCGAGGCCGGGGCGGCAAACACCGCCTCGCCGTCGTCGACGTCGCTGACCGTCAGCTTGCCGGAGGCGCTCGGATCGCCGCTGCCGGCCGCACCCGCCTCGACCGTCGCCCGGTCGTCGGTCACCGTCGCATCGACGACGATCGCAGCCGCATCGTTGGCGCCGGTGATGGCGACGACGATGTTGTGGCTGGCGGTGCCGTCGAGCGAGCTGACGCTCAGCGTGTCGCTGACCGCGTCGCCCTGGTTGAGCGCCTGTGTTGCCGCCCGGCTGTTGTCGAGCGTATAGGTCCAGCTGCCGGTGGCGGCATTGAAGCTGAAGCTGCCATAGATGCCGTTCAGCGAGGCCGGGGCGGCAAACACCGCCTCGCCGTCGTCGACGTCGCTGACCGTCAGCTTGCCGGAGGCGCTCGGATCGCCGCTGCCGGCCGCACCCGCCTCGACCGTCGCCCGGTCGTCGGTCACCGTCGCATCGACGACGATCGCAGCCGCATCGTTGGCGCCGGTGA
>NZ_JAQJCJ010000091.1:0-664 GCF_030182485.1 Rhizobium atlanticum | reverse complement strand
TCAGCCGCCTATTCACCGGTGCAAAGCGTCAATCCGCCAGACGCACCATGGGAGCAAAGCTTGGGGGCATCGATCTTCGGCACCCCACAGTACACGCTGCCTGTGGACGACTTGGGAGGATTTGTCCCTCCGAGCTGGCAACACGGCAATCAACCGGTACCAGATGACCTTCTGCCTGCAATGTACTTGTTTGACTTGCTGCCGAGCGCGGACAAACCCACCAACTTCAGTATCCATGGTGTGCCCTACACGGCCACTCTGGGGCCATCAGGCATGCAGAGCGACATTTACCTTTTCCTGCAATAGGGTGGAGATGGATCGAGCAATAGATGCCAGTCGTTCTTGAAAAGCACCAAACCGTTGAGAGAGAATCCGTTTTTACGCGGCCACGTGCAGCGCGCCAACCCAGATGAGACGATCCCCAGTGCCGGGGGCGACATCGAATGTGCACGTCGCCAGTCTTCCTTCAAAACGTGACGTTTGGCCAGCATCCCAAGAGGCGACGGCTGTCGCATCTGAGGTGTAGACAGATACGGATGCGGGAAGAGCCTCGGGTGCGAAGGATGCTGGCGCGGTCGCTGAAGTGCTTAGTGCCGTCTATGACGGCCTACCCTTTGCGGGTTCTACTATGGCTTCAGGCCAGGACGAAACCCGCCCATGGCGC
>NZ_JAQJCJ010000010.1:0-238717 GCF_030182485.1 Rhizobium atlanticum | reverse complement strand
GGCAGGGGTCAAGGGGGTTTGCCTCTTTGAGCGATGGGCGTCTTGCGAGCGGCTTCGATGGACGACGCGTCATTCCCAGGAATGATGATATCGGTAGGCGATCGTGGGGAGGAAAGCAACGGCCTGAGGATTCGCGGGAAGCCGCAGGCGTTTGTTTCGGCTTTTCATTTTCCGTGATGATTTTGACTTTCGTTTGCCAGGCGAGCCGTGTAAACAGCACATCCAACGCAATAATTCGGAGCTGGCGGCGCATGGATGCGCGCGAAATGAAGATCAAGGCCGCCGAGGCCGCGCTCGCCCATGTCGAAAGAGGGATGCGTCTCGGCATCGGAACTGGGAGTACAGCGGAAGAATTCGTCCGTCTGCTGGCGGAGAAGGTCGCAGGCGGCTTCCAGGTCGAAGGTGTTCCGACGTCCGAACGAACGGCGCGGCTCTGTGTCGAGCTCGGTGTGCCGCTGAAGTCGCTCGACGAGCTGCCGGCGCTCGATCTCACGGTTGACGGTGCCGATGAGGTCGATCCGGCGCTCAGGCTGATCAAGGGCGGCGGCGGCGCGCTGCTGCGCGAAAAGATCGTCGCCGCCGCTTCGCAGAGGATGATCGTCATTGCCGACGAGAGCAAGCTGGTCGAGACACTCGGCGCCTTCGCGCTGCCGATCGAGATCAATCCGTTCGGTCTCGTCTCGACGCGGATCGCCATTGAAAAGGTCGCCGCTCGGCTCGGGCTTTCCGGCGAGCTCAACCTGCGCCATTCCGGTGACGGAGAGTTTACCACGGATGGCGGCCATTACATCATCGATGCATCTTTTGGCCGCATTCCTGATGCAGAGGCGCTTTCGAGCGAGCTGAATTCCATACCCGGCGTCGTCGAACACGGGCTCTTTATCAATATGGCGGCACTTGCGATCATCGCCGGTCCCGCGGGTGCGCGCACGCTGCAGGCAAACAGATAACAGGAGCATACACTTATGATGAACATTGCAGGTCTTGGCCGTCTTGCCGCTGCGACCATCGTTCTTTCCGGGCTTGCCTTCGGCTCCGCCGTCAAGGCGCAGGAAGTTTCCGAAGAGCAGCTGAAGGCTGCGCGCGCGGCGATTGACGCGATCGGCGCCACTGCCCAGTTCGACAATATCCTGCCCGGCCTCGCCGAGCGCCTGAAGGCCGGCCTGATCCAGGATTCGCCGAACTATCAGGACATCATTTCATCGACCGTCGACGCGCAGGCGCTGAAGCTGGCGCCGCGCCGCGGTGATCTGGAAAAGGAGGCGGCGCTCACTTATGCCAAGGCCTTCACGGTCGACGAGCTGAAGGCGATTGCGGATTTCTATAATTCCGACGTCGGCAAGAAGCTGCTGCGCGATGGTCCAGTCGCCTCCCGCGAAACGGCCAAGGCTGCCGACATCTGGGCGCAGGGCATTTCGCGAGACCTGGAAAAGCAGAGCAATGCCGAACTGTCCAAGGTCATCAAGGCGCCACCGCCGGCAACCGAGAGCCCAGTGGCTCCTGCACCCGCTCCGGCGCCGGCCCCGGCTGCCCAGAAGTAAGGGCTGCCTCCGCAGATTTGCAAAAGCCCGGCATCGTCCGGGCTTTTTTGTTATGATGGATACGGCAATAACGGCGAGGTTTTGGTGAGGCTACATGTCCGATCATCACGAGGCGGTGCAAGTGCGGATATCAGGCAGGGTCCAAGGTGTCGGTTTTCGCATGTGGACTCGCGATGAGGCGCTGCAGCTCGGCGTAACGGGTTGGGTGCGCAACGAAGCCGACGGATCTGTCTCCGTCTTGATCGCTGGAGCGGATAATGCGATTTCGATGATGATCGAGCGTTTGAGGCGCGGACCTGCAGGGGCATCGGTCTCAAGCGTCGAGACGGAAGCGGCTCAGCTCGAGAATATGCCGAGGGATTTCCGAATTACCGGCTGAGAGCGTCAAATCCTCGAGAGAGAAAATACGCCACGGGCGATCAGCCCCAATCCTTCGAACTCTTGGCCAGCTGCCATACGCCGGTCTCATCCGGCTCTACGCGCTTGTTGCCGCGGTAGAAGATCGGCAGCCCTGTTTTCTTGTCCATGGCAAAGCGGCTTGGCGCGAATTTTTCGCCCTCGTGGCCCTGGATGGCGAGGTTGAGCGCTTCCTTGAACTTGCCGGCCCTGCACAGGTTGGCGAAGAGAGTTTGATCCATCTTTTGCTCCGGCATCCTTTCAGTCTCGTGCATTGCCTGCCAGCCTCTGCCGACGCGGTCAACCGTAAACGGTGACCGGGGCACCTTCCGATCAAGATTCGGCCATGGAGTACGGGAAGACGCAGCAGCGGGGCTTTTGTTTTTATGATGATCACCCCTATATCAGCAACGTCCTTCCAGCGATTCCCTTCCGGAGCTTCTCATGTCTTCCTATGATTACGACCTTTTCGTCATCGGCGGTGGTTCCGGAGGAGTCCGCGCTGCGCGCGTCGCCGCCTCGCTCGGCAAGAGGGTGGCGATCGCCGAGGAATATCGCTATGGCGGGACATGCGTCATCCGCGGCTGCGTGCCGAAGAAGCTCTTCGTCTATGCTTCGCAATTCCACGAGCACTTCGAGGATGCGGCGGGTTTCGGCTGGACGGTCGGCCGAAGCAGCTTCGACTGGAAGAAGCTTGTGGCCGCCAAGGATGCGGAGATCGCGCGGCTGGAAGGCCTCTACAAGAAAGGGCTCGCCGGCGCCAATGCCGAGATTCTGGAAACGCGCGCTGAACTCGTCGATGCCCATACGGTGCGGCTCGTGAAAACAGGGCAGACGGTGACGGCTAAGACGATCGTGATCGCCACCGGCGGACGCCCGAACCCGCATGTCGCGCTTCCCGGACACGAGCTTTGCATTTCTTCCAACGACGCATTTCATCTCGAGGAACTGCCGAAATCGATCGTGATCACAGGCGGCGGTTACATCGCCGTCGAATTCGCCAATATCTTCCATGGCCTCGGCGTGGCGACGACACTGATCTATCGCGGCGCCGAGATCCTGTCCCGCTTCGACGAGGATCTAAGGCGGGGGCTGCACGAGGCGATGGTCGCCAAGGGCATCCGCATCCTCTGTCATGACACGCTGCAGCAGGTTTCGAAGACCGACGATGGGCTGGTGCTGGAGACGCTGAACAGCGGCACGCTGCAGGCCGATGTCGTGATGCTCGCGCTCGGGCGCGATCCGAATACGGAAGGCCTCGGTCTCGAGGCAGCCGGCGTCGCCATCGACGAGCGTGGCGCCATCATAGTCGATGATTATTCCCGTACAAACGTCGAAAATATCTATGCTCTCGGTGATGTCACCAATCGGGTACAGCTGACGCCGGTGGCGATTCACGAGGCGATGTGCTTCATCGAGACCGAGTACAAGAACAATCCGACCCGGCCGGACCATGACCTGATCCCCACCGCCGTCTTCTCACAGCCCGAGATCGGCACCGTCGGCCTGTCGGAAGAGGAGGCGGGCAAGCGTTATGGCGAGCTCGAAGTCTACCGGGCCCAGTTCCGGCCGCTGAAGGCGACGCTTTCGGGCCGGTCCGAGCGGATGATCATGAAGCTGATCGTCGATGCGGCGAGCCGCAAGGTGGTGGGGGCTCATATCCTCGGGCACGATGCCGGTGAGATGGCGCAGCTGCTCGGCGTCACGCTCAAGGCCGGCTGCACCAAGGACGATTTCGACCGGACGATGGCGCTGCACCCGACCGCGGCCGAAGAGCTCGTCACCATGTATGCGCCGAGCTACCGCATCCGTGATGGGCAGCGCCTCTGAGCCCTGCTAACTGGTGATGCGCGGCGCGCGGATGACTTTGAGGAAAAGCGCCTTCATCGCGTCCGCGATGCCGTCGGTGGGCGTGACTTCGAAATAAAGGCCGGGCGAGGCGCAGGCCTGCATTTTCGTCGGTATCTCGCTCTGGAAGGGCTTGATCCAGGTGTTGTACCAGTTGTTGCTGGGCAGCGGCAGGTAAGTGGTATAGAGCACGGCGATCTTGACGCCTCGGTCCTTCAGCGGCTTGCAGAAAGACGTGTCGATCGGCTCCTGGCAGCGACCGCCGGTCGTCTTCTTGGTACATGTCGAGGGCTTGTAGCTGTCGCCGACGCCGTCGGCGACGAAAAACAGGATTTTTTCAGGGCTGATATTCGAGGTTCCGTCGCCCGCGGGGTCGATGATTGTGTTGATCTGCGTCATCGCGCTGTCGAAGCTCGTGAGCTGGTCACTGTTGTAATTCTGGTAAGGAATTGTCATCAGGTCGACCGCGTCGGTATAATTCTTGACTTTTGTCAGGTCGGAGGTGAGGCCGGAAATCGTCGTCAGCTTCGCGTCCTCGGCCTTGGTGCCGAAGGTGTAGACACCCATCCGAAACTGATCGCTGCTGACGCGCTCGGCCTTGGCCGTATCGGTCAGCGCCTGGGTAGCCTGGCGAACCACGTCGATGCGCATGGTGACGCCGAGGCTCTTGGCTATGGTGTAGTTGTTGGTGCTCTGGTCCATCTGGTGACAGGCGAAAGCGCAGCCGGTCTTGGCTTGCAGCTTCGAAACGTCGGTTGCGGTCGCGCCGACGCCCATGGAAGGCGTGTTGTCGAGCAGGATGTAGAAATCCATGAAGGCGGCAGTCTGGTATTCAGCTGTCGCCGTGCCGGAGATGGTGATCGAATCCCGGCCAAAAATGCGCATGAAGGTAGTCGGCACGGTCGCGGTGAAGGAAACCTGCGAGTTCAGCTTATTGGCGGTCTTGGTGACGTCGATGCCGAGATCGATATGAATGTCGGTCAGATCACCCGACGTCTGCGACATGAAGATGTTGCGGGCGTCGGTGTTGCCAAGCGAGACCGTGCCGTTGCCGTTCATTGTCATTGCGGCGGCGACTGCGCCCGATTTTTCGGCGATCGAACCGACGGCCGCAGCATCGGCGGCAGCGTAGAGCTGCGTTCTCAGGCTCAGTGCGTGGGCCACATCGACCGCCATGCCGGCCGCACCCACGAGCGGCACCATCAGCAATGCCGTCATGATGCCGAAATTGCCCGAGCGGTCCAATATGAAGCCGGGCGGAAGGATCGCCATGACATGTCCCCGAATTGAAATTCCTTCAGCTTCTACATGCAAAGTCTGAAATATGGGGAAATCGACATGGTATATGCTGGTTTAAAGCTTCCGGTGATTGGCCTTTGCAAGCTTGATCTAAAGGTCTATAAGCCGCCGGATATTGAGACAGGGCATCCGAGGAATGGATGTGAGTGAGGTTGGTAAAATGGCAGAGAACTGGACCCCGAGCAGCTGGCGGCAGAAACCGATCCTGCAGGTTCCCGAATATCCCGATGCAGCCGCTTTGGCGGCAACAGAGGCCACTCTCGCCAGCTATCCGCCGCTCGTCTTCGCAGGCGAAGCGCGCCGCCTGAAGAAGCATCTCGCCAATGTCGCTGAGGGCAACGGTTTTCTGCTGCAGGGCGGCGACTGCGCCGAGAGCTTCGCCGAACACGGGGCTGACAACATCCGCGACTTCTTCCGCGCTTTCCTGCAGATGGCCGTCGTGCTGACCTTCGGCGCGCAGCTGCCGGTCGTCAAGGTCGGCCGCATCGCCGGCCAGTTCGCCAAGCCGCGCTCGTCGAATGTCGAGAAGCAGGGCGACGTGACGCTGCCCGCCTATCGCGGCGACATCATCAACGGCATCGAATTCACCGAGGAGTCGCGCATTCCGAACCCGGAACGCCAAGCCATGGCCTATCGCCAGTCGGCCGCGACGCTGAACCTCCTGCGCGCCTTTGCGATGGGCGGTTACGCCAACCTCGAAAACGTGCATCAGTGGATGCTCGGCTTCGTCAAGGACAGCCCGCAGGGCGAGCGCTACCGCAAGCTTGCCGACCGCATCAGCGAAACGATGGATTTCATGAAAGCGATCGGCATCACCTCGGAAAACCACCCGAGCCTGCGCGAGACCGATTTCTTCACCAGCCACGAGGCGCTGCTGCTCGGCTACGAGGAAGCGCTGACCCGCGTCGATTCCACCTCCGGCGACTGGTATGCCACCTCAGGTCACATGATCTGGATCGGCGACCGCACGCGCCAGGCAGATCATGCGCATATTGAATATTGCCGCGGCATCAAGAACCCGATCGGCCTGAAATGCGGCCCGTCACTGCAGGCCGATGATCTGCTGCAGCTGATCGACATTCTGAATCCCGCTAACGAAGCGGGCCGTTTGACGCTGATCTGCCGCTTCGGCCATGAAAAGGTCGCCGAAAACCTGCCGCGTCTCATTCGCGCCGTCGAGCGCGAAGGCCGCAAGGTCGTCTGGTCCTGCGACCCGATGCACGGCAACACGATCACGCTCAACAACTACAAGACCCGTCCCTTCGAGCGAATCCTGTCGGAAGTCGAAAGCTTCTTCCAGATTCATCGCGCCGAAGGCACACATCCAGGCGGTATCCATGTCGAGATGACCGGCAAGGACGTGACGGAATGCACCGGCGGCGCCCGCGCCGTCACAGCCGACGATCTGCAGGACCGCTACCACACCCATTGCGACCCGCGCCTCAATTCCGACCAGGCGCTCGAACTCGCCTTCCTGCTTGCCGAGCGGATGAAGGGCGGCCGCGACGAGAAGCGCATGGTCGTCAACGGCTGAGGATAGCCCGAAACAGATGATGAAAAGCCCGGCTCGACCGGGCTTTTTATTGGCTTCAGATGCTGGCCTGAACGCTGTGCAGGTTGGCGTAGACGCCGCCTTGCGCCATCAGATCATCATGCGTGCCCTGTTCGACAATGCCATCGCCCGTCAGGACCAGGATGCGGTCGGCGTGGCGGACTGTCGACAGGCGGTGGGCGATGACCAGGGTGGTCCTGCCATTCGCCAGACTGAGCAGCGCCTGCTGCACCGCCCGTTCGCTCTCGTTGTCGAGGGCGCTGGTCGCTTCGTCGAAAATCAGGATTTCCGGATCTTTGAGGAAGGCGCGGGCGATGGTGATGCGCTGGCGCTGGCCGCCCGAAAGCTTGACGCCGCGCTGGCCGATATCGGTGTCATAGCCGTTCGGCAGAGTCATGATGAAGTCGTGCGCATTGGCGGCGCGGGCGGCCGCTTCGAGCTCGCCATCGGTCGCGTCCAGCTTGCCGTAACGCAGGTTTTCCGCAACGGTGCCGGCAAAGAGATAGACGTCCTGCTGCACCACCCCGACATGGCGTCGCAGCGAAGCCAGCGTTACGTCGCGGATATCGGTTCCGTCGATACGGATCGCCCCAGCTTCGACATCGTAGAAGCGCGGTATCAGCGCGCAAAGCGTGCTCTTGCCCACTCCAGAAGGGCCGACCAGCGCGACAAACTCTCCGGGGGCAATGGTGAGGGAAAGCCGCTCCAGCACCCTGGGACCATCGGCTTCGTAGCCGAAGGCGACGTCGGAAAAACTGATCTCGCCCCTTGGCGCCGGCATCGGACGGGCGTCCGGTCGATCGGTGATATCGGGATCGATTTCCAGGATCTCCATGGCCCTCGTGAAGCCGGTATAACCCTCCTGCCAGAGGCGCACGAAATTCGCGAGCCGCTGCACGGGATCGACCAGCACGCCGACGCAGAGCAGGAAGGTCAGCATATCCGGGACGGTCAGGTCCGCTGTCAGGATGCGCAGGCCTCCTGCGATGATCACCAATATGGTGACGAGCTGGGCAAAGCTTTCAGTGCCTACCGAAAACCAGGCCTCGCTGCGGTAGCCGTCGGCGCGGCTTTGCAGGAAACGCTGGTTTTGTGCGGCGAAGCGCTGCCGTTCCAATGCTTCGTTGGCGAAGGACTGGACGACGCGGATGCCGGCAAGCGCATCCTCGACACGCTCGTTGACGGCGGCGACCTGGCGCTTGCTAGCTTCGAGCGCATGGTTCATGCGCCGGTTGAAATAAAGTGCATAGGCCACCGCCACCGGAGTGAGCAACAGGATGAGGGTTGCCAGCAGCGGGTCGATGAAGAACAAGACCAGCATGGCGCCGCCATATTTCAGGACGGCAATGGAGAGATCCTCGGGGCCGTGGTGAAAGAGCTCGCCCAGCCAGAGGGAATCGTTGGTGATGCGGCTCATCAACTGCCCGGTGCGTTGGCCATCGTAGAAGCTGAAGGACAGCTTCTGGTAATGCTCGAAGAGTTCCTGCCGCACCGTCGCCTCGATGCGGGCGCCCATGACATGGCCGCGATAATCGACGAAGAAAATCGCCGCTATCTGGACCGCGAGAACGGCCAGCATCACACCGCCCATGGCAAGGATCTGAGCGAAGGCGTCGGGGGCATCCGGCAGAGCCAGAAGCCGGCTTGTGACGATGTTGGCACAGAGGGGCAACGCCACGGCGGTGGCGGCCACGAGTATGGCGCAAAGCAGATCCGCCAGCAGCAAAGGCAGATGCGGGCGGTAATAGGAGATGAACTTGCGCATACGCGACCAGCGCCGCTCACGTTCAGCGGCGTTCAAATCGTCGCGGAAGAAGTTCAGGAAGGGGTTATGGCGTCGCGAGCTTTTCCTCGCGCGAGAGAATTGCGTGTGCATGAAGCAGAATGTCCTTGTGGGCGATGTTTCCTTTCTGTCTGGACAGGGTCGCTCTCATGTCAGTCTCCCGGCGGTTGAATAAAGTGAGCCATCAGTATCACCGGGATCAGCGTCCGGTTCAACGCGATGACGAGAGGAGATCGGCGGGTGTGGTCAACGGGCAACATTCGGCGGCCGCCGGCCAATCGTGAACGCTTCAAGATTTCTGATTGCTTGTTCAGGGGAATGGATTTGACGACGAGGTCTCGTGGCCGCAAGTTTCTCCAGGACCGAGGAGAGAGCTATCATGAGCGAACAACATCTAGGCGGCTGTCTTTTCGGCGCCGTGCGATTTTCAATTCGGGCAAAGCCCGGGCCTGTTGTCGGTTGCCACTGTTCACAATGCCGCCGTCAGACGGGATTTTATTATGCTGCGGTCAACGTGCCGCGCGCGGCGCTTTCGGTGGAAGATCCCGGCGCAGTCCGGTGGTATCGGTCGAGCGGCGAGGCGCAACGCGGCTTCTGCGGCAATTGTGGCTCGGCGCTGTTTTGGCAGGGGGATGTATCACCGGAGGTTTCGGTCCTGGCCGGAGCGTTCGACGAACCGAGCGGCCTTGCCTTCAGCCATCACATTTATTGCACCGACAAGGGTGATTTCTACGAGATAACAGATGGTCTGCCGCAATATGACAGGTATCCGCCCCGTTGAGTGCCCCGCCTCAGGTCTTGGTCGCGAGCGCGGCGCTGAGACGAGCGACGTCTTCGCGCAGCGCCGTCAGCTCCGTCAGGACGCGCATATCGATCTTCTGGTGCAAGGAGAGCACTTCGAGTTCGGCCTTGAGATTGACTTCGTAATCCTTGGCCGCCTCAAAGCGGTCGCGCTCGGCCTGACGGTTCTGCGACATCATGATGATCGGCGCCTGGATGGCGGCGAGCATCGACAGGATCAGGTTCAGGAAGACGAAGGGGTAGGGATCGAAAGCGCCACTCGCCAAAACGATGGTGTTGATCGCCGTCCAGACCACGAGGAAGGCCAGGAAGCCGAGGATGAACGACCATGAGCCGCCGACACGGGCGATGCTGTCGGCGATACGTTCTCCAAAAGAGGCCTCGGCAGAAAAGGCGGCGTTGACGTCGGTCGAGATGATCTTGCGCTCGTGCGCTTTCGCCAGCACACGCTTTTCCGTGTCGCCGAGTTCGTCGGCCGGTTTGTCGAAATGATGGTGCACGAAGTTCGAAAAGTTATTCATGGCCTGTTTCCAATGACCGTTATCGATGCTGCCGCTTTCGTGCGTCAGTATTCCGCTCCGCCGGTAAATTGCAATGCATCGGTGCCGTAAGCCTCCAGCAGGCCTGTTCACAAAAAATTCGTGAGCCGGATGCAACGCTTTGGCCGCGAACGTGTTGCGGTAACGGGAGCCGCAGGCTAAACAAATGACATGACACAGGAAAACGCTCTCTCCGATATCTTCCGCATCGCTATCGGCCAGCTCAATCCGACGGTCGGCGATGTCGCCGGCAATCTCGCCAAGGCGCGCGAAGCCCGCGCCGATGCGGGCCGGGAAGGCGCGCATCTGCTCGTGTTGACCGAGCTTTTCATCTCCGGCTACCCGCCGGAAGATCTGGTGCTGAAGCCGGCCTTCATCCGTGCCTGCTGGAAGGCGGTGGAAAGCCTTGCGGCCGATACCGCCGATGGCGGGCCGGGCGTCATCATCGGTTTTCCCCGGCAGGACCAGACCGGACGCTATAATTCCGTCGCCGTGCTTGACGGCGGCAAGGTCGTCGCGGTGCGCGACAAGGTCGATCTGCCGAATTACGGCGAGTTCGACGAGAAGCGGGTCTTCGTGCAGGGAGCTATGCCGGGGCCGGTGAATTTCCGCGGCGTGCGGCTCGGCATTCCGATCTGCGAAGATATCTGGGGTGATCTCGGCGTCTGCGAGACGCTGGCCGAAAGCGGGGCGGAGATCCTGCTGTCCCCGAACGGGTCTCCCTATTATCGCGGCAAGGTCGATATCCGTCACCAGGTGGTACTGAAGCAGGTGATCGAGACCGGCCTGCCGCTGATCTATGCCGCCCAGCTCGGAGGGCAGGACGAGCTCGTGTTCGACGGGGCGAGCTTCGCCTTCAATGCCGACAAATCGCTCGCCTTCCAGATGAGCCAGTTCGAGACGGCACTTGCTGTGACGACGTGGAAACGTGGGGAAGCCGGCTGGCGCTGCGCCGAAGGGCCGATGGCGCGTATCCCAGAGGGCGAGGAGGCCGATTATCGCGCTTGCCTGCTCGGCTTCCGCGACTACGTCAACAAAAACGGTTTCAAAACCGTCGTTCTCGGCCTTTCCGGCGGCATCGACTCGGCGATCTGCACAGCGATCGCGGTCGATGCTCTCGGAGAGGAGCGGGTGCGAACGGTCATGCTGCCCTATCGTTACACCTCGGAAGATTCACTGAAGGATGCAGCCGCCTGTGCCAAGGCGCTCGGCTGCCGCTATGACATCGTACCGATCGAGCAGCCAGTAACCGGCTTCAGCAGCGCGCTGTCCAACCTCTTCGAGGGAACTGAGAGCGGAATCACCGAGGAGAATTTGCAGAGCCGCGCGCGCGGCGTCATCCTCATGGCGATTTCCAACAAGTTCGGCGCGATGGTGGTGACGACGGGCAACAAGTCGGAAATGTCGGTTGGTTACGCCACGCTCTATGGCGACATGAATGGCGGCTTCAATCCGATCAAGGATCTTTACAAGATGCAGGTCTATGCGCTGGCGCGCTGGCGCAACGAGAATGTGCCGCCGACTGCGCTCGGGCCGTCGGGCGAGGTGATCCCGCAGAATATCATCGACAAGGCACCCTCGGCCGAGCTTCGCCCGGACCAGAAGGACCAGGATTCGCTGCCGCCCTATCCCGTCCTCGACGATATTCTCGAATGCCTGGTGGAGAAGGAAATGGCGGTCGAGGAGATCGTCGCGCGCGGCCATGACGTCGCCACCGTCCACCGCGTCGAGCACCTGCTCTATCTTGCCGAATATAAGCGCCGGCAATCGGCGCCGGGCGTTAAGATCACGAAGAAGAACTTCGGCCGCGACCGACGCTACCCGATCACCAACCGGTTCCGGGATCGCTGACGTGATCGTGATCGCTGACGCAATCGGGATCGCTGACGCAAGCGACATATCAGGGAGGCAACATGCGCAGCTCGGTCGAGATCTACAATGTCGGGACGGGCAGGGCTCGCGAGGTCTGGCAGACGGACAGGCTGGTGGAAGCGCCGAATTTCTCAGCCGATGGCTCCTATCTCCTGCTGAACGGCGACGGGCTGCTCTTCCGGCTGCCGCTCGATGGCGGCGAGGTGGTGAAGGTCGATACGGGCTTTGCCGTCAATTGCAACAATGATCACGGCATTTCGCCTGATGGCACTGAGATCGTCATCTCGGACAAGACGGAATTCGGCAAGTCGACGATCTACATCCTGCCGGTCGAAGGCGGCACGCCGCGGCTCATCACGCAAAACCAGCCGTCCTATTGGCATGGCTGGTCACCGGATGGCCGCCAGCTCGCCTATTGCGGCATTCGCGACGATCTTTTCGACATTTATACGATCTCAGTCGACGGCGGCGTCGAGACGCGGCTGACGCATGGCGAAGGCCGCAACGACGGGCCGGATTATTCCGCCGACGGCCAATGGATCTATTTCAATTCCAGCCGCACCGGGCTGATGCAGATCTGGCGCATCCATCCGGATGGCACAGGCCTCGAACAGGTGACGTCGGACAATCAGGGGAACTGGTTTCCCCATCCATCGCCCAAAAACGACAAGGTGCTGATCCTGTCCTACGATCCTTCGGTCTTCGACCATCCGCGCGATCTCGACGTGCGGCTGCGGCTGATGGATATGGACGGCGGCAACCTTAAGACGCTGTTCGAGCTTTTCGGCGGGCAGGGCACGATCAACGTGCCCTGCTGGTCGCCGGATGGTGACGAGTTTGCTTATGTCAGGTATTTTCCGGCGGCTTAAGCCGCTGCCGCTCGGCGCCGCCTGCGAGCGGCGTCCGCCAGATCTTCCAGCACACTCACCGACATATCCCAGTCAATGCAGCCATCGGTGATGGACTGGCCGTAGACCAGCGGCTTGCCGGGAACGAGATCCTGGCGGCCGGCAACGAGGTTGCTTTCGATCATCATGCCCTTGATGTGGTGATTGCCCGCGGAGATCTGTCCGGCGACGTCCTTGACAACCCGTGGCTGGTTCATCGGATCTTTGCTGCTGTTGGCATGGCTGGCGTCGATGAGGATGCGCGGGGTGACCCCGACTTTCAGGCATTC
This sequence comes from Rhizobium atlanticum, assembly GCF_030182485.1. Taxonomy (NCBI): domain Bacteria; kingdom Pseudomonadati; phylum Pseudomonadota; class Alphaproteobacteria; order Hyphomicrobiales; family Rhizobiaceae; genus Rhizobium; species Rhizobium atlanticum. The sequence continues at coordinate 225,909 of NZ_JAQJCJ010000010.1, read as the reverse complement.
CGCTGCGACGGCTCCGACATCGGCCGCCTCATAATTCGGCCGCTTGCCGCCGCGCAGAATGATGTGGCAGTCTTCATTCCCCTTCGTCGAAGCGATTGCCGCCTGTCCGTCCTTGGTGACGGCCGGGAAGTGGTGCGGCTGCGAAGCGGCCAGGATCGCGTCGATCGCGACGCGAGCGCCGCCGTCGGTGCCGTTCTTGAAGCCGATCGGGCAGGAGAGGCCGGAGGCGAGCTGGCGATGGATCTGGCTCTCGGTCGTGCGCGCGCCGATCGCACCCCAGCTGACGAGATCGGCAATGTATTGCGGTGTGATCGTCTCGAGGAATTCGACACCCGCCGGAAGGCCCATCGCGTTGACGTCGAGCAGCAGGCGCCTGGCAATTCTCAGCCCTTCCTCGATACGGTAGCTGCCATCGAGATGCGGGTCGTTCATCAAGCCCTTCCAGCCGACTGTGGTGCGGGGCTTTTCGAAATAGACGCGCATGACGATTTCCAGATCACTGGAGAAGCGCTGTCGCTGCTCGGCCAGCCGCGCGGCATATTCGCGTGCAGCAACGGGATCGTGGATGGAGCAGGGGCCGATGACGACGATCAGGCGGTCGTCTTCACCCTTGAGAATCTGGTGGATGGCATTGCGGTTGCTGGTCACCGTCTCGCTGACTGAAGCGGTTCGGGGAATTTCAGCGATGATATCGGCGGGTCTGGTCAGCGGGGTGATCTCGAGAATACGCAGATCATCGATGGTGTCGGGCACGGCATGGCTCCTGTTTGGTCATACCGTGCGGAACAGAAAAGCCGCCAGGTAGACTAGCGGCTGTTCGGGTTGTCGTCGCGTCGAATTCAGTTACGCACGGACCCGCATCCGCTGGAAGCAGCGGTACGAATAAAATCGCGAGGCGTAAATTGAAGTCGTGGACATGCCGGGTATGTATCGTCCCGATCGCCTATTGTCACGCAAAATTTGCGAGCTTCACCGTTGGAGAGGCAGCTGGCGATCCGCCCCTGGATCAATCCCTGCGGCGGAGGTTTCAGGTCCGTTCCGCCTCACTTGTCAGAGCACCCGTTTCCTGAAATAGATGCGCCGTCAGGTGCCCGCCCTCGAGGCGGGAGAATCGGGAATCCGGTGCAAGGCCGGAACGTGCCCAACGCTGTAAGGCCGACGTCTACCGCTTCATCACGCCACTGGCTTTGCCGGGAAGGCTGCGGCAGATGGATGAAGCCAAGTCAGAAGACCGGCCTGGCGAGATAGACCCAACCCGCGCGGACGGCGGGCGGTTGCGTTGTTGGGGATTTGACGATGCGACCCTTTGATGCGGATGCCCTTTCGGCGGCATCCGGTTTTTCGCCGGCCGAGCGCGAAGCCGTGTATCACGCGATCATGACGCGGCGTGACGTGCGCAGCCAGTTCCTGCCCGATCCCTTGCCCGACGATGTCGTGGCACGGCTCTTGACTGCCGCCCATCATGCGCCTTCGGTCGGCTTCATGCAGCCGTGGAATTTCGTCCTGGTGAAAAGCGAAGCCGTGCGAGCACGCGTAAGGGATGCCTTTGCGAATGCGAATGAGGAGGCGGCACTGATGTTCGAGGGCGAACGCCGGCAGACCTATCGCTCCCTGAAGCTGGAAGGCATCGTCGAGGCGCCGCTCGGCATATGCGTGACATGCGATCCCACCCGCGGCGGCAGCGTCGTGCTGGGGCGGACGCACAATCCGCGGATGGATTCCTATTCGACCGTTTGCGCTATCCAGAATCTCTGGCTTGCCGCCCGCGCCGAAGGGGTCGGCATCGGCTGGGTCAGCATCTTTCGTGAAGGCGACCTGAAAACAATTCTCGGCATACCGGAGCATATCGAGGTGGTCGCCTGGCTCTGCGCCGGCTTTGTCGACCGCCTTTATGACGAACCGGAACTTTCGGTCAAAGGTTGGCGGCAGCGGCTGCCGCTCGAGGAACTTGTTTTCCACGACGGATGGGGACGCAACGACCCGTAGCAATTACTGCTGCTGTGGTTGCGGGCCCGGCGTCGCCGGATTGGCAAGGTCGATCGAGCCCTGGTCGCCGGCAAGGAATTGCGGGCCGACCTGACGAACCTTGTTCTGCGTGGGGTCGTAGGGACGTTCGGGAACGGATGGCTGCGGCGGGGCTGATGCTGCCGCAGTATCTTTCGTCGGCGGTTTAGTGCGGACCGTCGTGATCGAGCCCTGCTGCGGCGGTTCGCTCAGGGCCTGCTTGTCGCGCATCTCCTCGTAATAGGCGGTGAGATTGCAGGCGCAGGAATTTTTCTCGCCAGGCGCGCGGTTCTTGTAGACAAAAGCGTTCTTCATGGCGCTATAGGGCGCGCCCGTTGCGACCGAGATCATGTTCGAGGAGTCGGTGCTGGTCACGTCGCGATAGAAGAGCTCGGTTTCAATGCCGGGGCACATCTTGGCGCAGGTCTGGGCATCGCGGCCGAAATCCACCGAAGTGGTATTTGAGCTGATCGGGAAGAAGCCACCGTCGCAGCTGCGCACGCAGATGGTGCTGATCGGTGAAAACATTTCGGCCCTCGGCAGGCCGTAACGCAGATCGGTCTCTTCACCGCCGCCGAGCGGAATGAAGGTATCGGTGCGCATTGCCTGTTCCTCGGCACTCGGGGCGGGGTCGTCTGCGCTACGCTCGGTCGGGGCATAGAAATTGTCGCTGTTGCAGCCGTTGCGTTCGAGTGCCGCCGTCAATTCTCGGCGCGCGTCGTCAGTGCCGTCGCCCTGGTTGCGCAGCTCGTCGCGGCGCTCCTGGAGATAACGGATATTGTCGATCATCCGGGCTTCGGCGTCAGAGAGTTCGGCGCAAAAACCGGCGTTGTCACTGCCAATCACGACCATGCTGCCAGAAGTGCATCCATTATTGCGCAGATCGTTGCGGACCTTGCGCAGCTCGAGGTTCTGCTCGGCCATGGCATTTGCATATTGGCGCGCTTCCGGCCCGTTATTGCTACCGATCGATCGTGGCAGGTCGGCAAGGCGACCGCGCAAGTCGTTGCAAATAGCGCTGGTCTGTGCGGCGGCCGGTGATGCCAGCGCAAGCATAAGAGCAAGAGACAGATTTCGGCGTTTCACGGCGTCGTCCGGGAATGAGAAAGTGTCGATCGGTCAAAGGTGGCGTCCATCCGCCGTACCTTGTCTCTTAACGTGTTTCTCTTAATAAGCTTGGATCAATTCCTAGCGCATTTTCGAGATTTTAGCCAGAAGATGTGGGTAATCTTCCGTTAGGTAAGTAGAACTTCGACGAGGCGCTCATCTGGTATGAGAAGCTCATGGGACGTCCCGCAGAAAGCAAACCGATACCAGGCATGGCTCAGTGGCGTAACATGGGCGGGGCCGGCCTGCAGGACGGATTGTTCATGGCGCTGCCCCTCACAGTTTCCCATCGCCAGTCGGCGCTTCCGGTGCCACCGTCGTCAATAGTTGACACGAGGGAACGTGCAATTCCAATGTCGGCTTCGGGTGGCCGTCGCAAATCGCGCAGGCCAGGACGGGGGCGCAGCGAAGGCGAAAATGGCAGGCATTTGCAAGGAGCTAAGCTCCCCTATAACGACGGCCCCGACAGCCCACCACGGTCTCCACGTCTTCGTGGATGGTTGTTATGACCCCGGTTCCGGGCACGGAGGCTGGGCCTTTGTCGCCTATCGCGATTCTGTGGAAATCGCGTCCAGCTTCGGCGGTGTGCGTGATTCCGCCAATAATTCGATGGAATTGACCGCCGTCTTGCAGGCAGTCATGTGGATCAATAGCGAAGCAACGGGCGAAGCCGCGACCATCTGGTCGGATTCGATCTATGCCGTCAAAGGCTGCAACGACAGGCGGCACATTTGGAAGAATAACGGCTGGAAGAAAAACAATCCGAATGGGAACGCCCGCAGCCGGGCGATCGCTAATGCGGAACTCTGGAAAGCGGTCGATCTTCAGCTATCCCGGAACGCCCTCGTAACCATTGCCTGGTGCAAGGGCCATTCCGGCATATCAGGCAACGAACGCGCGGATGAGCTTGCGGATGGAGGACGGCTGTCGATACGGGGCACGTGATATGGGGATATCCACTGGCTGCGGATGCCTGGGATGGCACGGCGTCAAAACTCCACGCGGCGCCATTGCATCAGGGCGCGAGGCCGCCGCCAGAGATGGCATAAATGCACCCTTCAGCCATTTCCGGTTATGTCCAAGTTTCAGCATCAGCTAACGGCGTCATCGAGGCCGATCAGGCTTGAAGAATGTGCCTGCGCGTCAGCTCCATCAGACCATCGGTATCGCGTCGCTCTATCGCATCGACCATCTGCTGATGTTCGCGGCCGGATTGCTCGATGCGGGCGCGCGTTCGCCACTGCGACACCGGCGCGGAGGATGTCCGCTGGCGAATTTCCGTGATCAGCTCCACGAGTTCCTGGTTGCCGGCGAGAGCAAGCAGATGGCGGTGGAAGGCGAGATTGGCTTCGTAAAGTTCGAGCGTGGTGCCGTTCAGCACCAGATCGTCGAAGCGTGAAGCCAGAACCCGCAACTTCGCAATATCTGCCTCGCTCGCATTCGCGACGATGCGGTCGCTGACGGCGACTTCGAGGATGACGCGAATGTCGCTGACCTCCCGGGCACGGCGCCCGTCTTGCTCATGGACGTGGTAACCACGATTGGGGACATGCTCCACCAGTCGCTTCTGCACCAATCTGTCGAGAGCTCTGCGGACCTCGGGTCGCGTACAGTTATACCGCCTTTCGAGATCGATCTGCTTCAGCCAGGTTCCGGGCGGGAGACGGCCGGCAAGGATATCCTGGAGAATCAGTTCGGTCACATCGGAGGTTTGCGGCTCTTGTGCTTGCGCCGTCGCTCCGCTTTCCAGCGAATTCATGCAATTCTCCCCAGCCCGATTTCGGCGATGACTATCATAGCTCTCCCCCGGCCAACAACGAGGCCGATTGACAGCGTCGAAAAATATTCCAGCTCATGACTTGCGTGCCCGATTTAATTGGAGCATAAAATTGGCGCCAATTTGATTACCATTATATGAGGCGGGTTGTAAATCCATGCAGAACTCCGATGCGGTCTGGGAAATCGTCGAGAGAAAGCGCGCGGCGTTCTTCGAGTTGAGTGACCGCATCTGGGATATTCCAGAGACCAATTACCTCGAACATCAATCTGCCGAAGAGCACGCCCGCATGCTGGAGAGAGAGGGCTTTCGTGTCGAGCGCGGCATTGCCGGGTTGCCGACGGCGGTTATGGGAGAGGCGGGCGAGGGTGGCCCGGTCATCGCAATCCTTGGCGAGTTCGATGCGCTGCCGGGATTGAGCCAGGAGGCCGGTATTGCCGAGCAGCGGCCCTTGGTCGACGGGGGCAATGGTCACGGCTGCGGCCATAATATGCTGGGCGCCGGATCCATGCTCGCTGCCGCTGCGGTCAAGGATTTCCTTGCCGAAAGCGGCTTGACGGGAAGGGTGCGCTATTATGGCTGCCCCGCGGAGGAAGGCGGCTCTTCGAAGGGTTTCATGGTGCGCGCCGGCGTTTTCGACGACGTGGATATCGCGATCTCCTGGCATCCGGCAGCCTTTGCCGGGGTCAACAATCCCATCTCGCTCGCCTGCAATGAGATCAACTTCCATTTTTCGGGGCGGGCGTCGCATGCTTCCGCGACGCCGCATCTCGGCCGCAGCGCTCTCGATGCAGTGGAACTGATGAATGTAGGCGTCAATTATATGCGCGAGCACATGCCTTCCACTGCGCGTATCCACTATGCCATCACTGACGCGGGCGGTGGAGCGCCTAACGTCGTGCAGGAACGCGCGACGGTACGCTATCTCGTCCGTGCTCGGACCTTGCCGGAACTCCTGTCTCTGGTTGCCCGCGTCAAGAAAGTTGCCGAAGGTGCTGCCCTGATGACCGAGACGACGGTCCGGAGTGAAATTGTCAGCGGGGATGCCAATCTCGTTGGCAATACACCACTCGAGGAGTGCATGTTCGCCCATCTGCAGCGGCTTGGCCCACCAGTGTTTGATGATGCCGACCGAGAAACGGCCCGCAAGTTCCAGCAGACCTTCAACGCAGAGGATATCGCCGCGTCCTATGGTCGTTTCGGGCTGAAACCGAACGACGACCAGCCGCTCTGTGAGGAGATTTTTCCGTTGAATGCCGGTGACGGCACTCTGGTCGGCTCCACCGATGTCGGGACGGTCAGCTGGGTGGTGCCGACCGTGCAGATGCGAGGGGCTACCTACGCTGTCGGTACGCCCGGACACTCCTGGCAACTGGTTGCGCAAGGGAAACTGCCGGCTGCCCACAAGGGAACCGAACACGCCGCCAAGGTAATGGCGAGCACGGCCGCCGATCTCATCGGTAACCCCGCATTGATCGAAGCTGCCAAGGCCGATCACAGGGCGCGTCTGGAGCGTACGCCTTTTGTCAATCCGATACCTGATGACGTTAAGCCGCCATTGCCGGAGAAGGCTGATGCCTAACCCCGACCTGCTGCCCGACCGTGAACGCCTGATGGCGCATATCCGCGAGTTTGCCCGTCGGGTGAAATTGTCCGGAGCGCCGGAGGAGCTCGAGAGCTTTCATTATCTTCAGGCGCAGATGGAGAGCTACGGATACGGAACGCAGCTGCTGTCACATGATGCATTCATCAGCCTGCCCGGCCCGGCGAAGGTCGGGGTCGAAGGCGAAGACCTCCGTTGCATTACCCATTCGATGTCGGTTTCGACGGCTGCAGCGGGCATCAGCGGAGACCTTGAATATGTCGGCGACGGCAAGGAAGCCGATTTCGTCGGCAAGGACTTGGCCGGCAAGATCGTCCTGGTCGACGGGATTGCGACGGAGGAAGTCGCCGCGTTGGCGAGCGCGGCCGGCGCCCTCGGCGAAATCCATGTCAGCCCGAATGAGCATCTCTACGAAATGTGCGTGTCGCCGGTCTGGGGCAGTCCGTCGCAACACACGCGCGCCCATCTGCCGACAACAGTGATCTGCACCATCGCGCGGGAAGATGGAGTGCGCCTGCGCGACAGGCTCGCGCGCGGCCAGAAGGTCCGTGCGACGCTCACTGCAGAGGTCGACACCGGCTGGCGCCGGACGCCGCTGCTTGTTGCAGAGCTTCAGCCGGCAGGCGAGGACAAACCGTTCGTACTGTTTTCGGGCCATCATGACACCTGGCACTTCGGCGTCATGGACAATGGCGGCGCGAACGCGTCCATGCTTGAGGCGGCACGCTTGCTTGCCCTTCATGCGGGTGATTGGCGACGCGGCCTGCGCATCTGCTTCTGGTCAGGCCATTCGCACGGTCGCTATTCCGGCTCGGCCTGGTATGCGGATGAATTTTTCGACGAGCTCGATTGCCGCTGCGCCGTGCATGTCAATGTCGACTCCACGGGCGGCGAGGGCGCAACCGTCCTCACCAATTCCGGTGTCATCGACGAGTTGAAGCCGCTGGCTCTTGAGGTGATCGAGGACGTCACCGGACAAAGGCATGCGGGCAGGCGGCATGGCAGAGCGGCGGATCATTCATTCTGGGGTGTCGGCATCCCCTCGATGTTCGGCAGCCTCAGTCATCAGCCGCCAGGCCCCGTCAAGACGCTGACGGCGCTCGGTTGGTGGTGGCACACGCCGCACGACACGGCAGAGCACATCGATCCCGACAATCTGAGCCGGGATACGCGAATCGTGCTGGAAACACTTTGGCGCCTGCTGACCTCGCCCGTCCTGCCACTTGACTATTCCGTCTACGCACACGCTCTCAGCCACGAGGTTGCGCGACTGCATGCTGAGCTTTCCGGTCGTATCGACATCTCGGCCCTCGCAAAAGCAATTGACGAGTTGGGCATCAGCGCGAAGGCGGTCATGGAGATGAAGGACCCGTCTTCTGCAAAGACGGCGCGCGTCAACGCATCGCTGATGCGCGCCGGCCGCCATCTCGTGCCGCTGAATTATACGAGCGGCGAGCGCTTTCACCATGATTCCGCCCTCCCGCACCCCGCCTGGCCGTCACTTGAGGGGCTGCGGGCGCTGGCCGCGCAGCCCGTCGGATCGCCGGACATACCTTTCTACGCTGTTCATGCGCGCCAGACGAGAAATCGCCTGATCCATGGACTGAGGGAAGCCAATGCGGCTTTGCGTGCGGCCCTGGAGGACTGACGCAGCCATAGCAGAACTGACAGGTGGCCTTTGGCCGCCGAAAGGGGAACAGAAAATGAAAAATAGAAAATTGCCTGCCGTTTTGTTCGGCGCCATTGCCTTCCTGACTTCATTCGCTGCCGGCGCCAAGGACTGGACGCATGTCAAGGTCGGCATCGAAGGGGCTTTCCCGCCCTGGAACCTCATGGATTCCAGCGGCAAGCTGGCCGGCTTCGACGTCGACCTCATCAATGACCTGTGCAAACGCGCCAAAGCCGACTGCGAACTCATCGCAGGCGATTGGAATGCGATGATCCCGAGCCTCAATGCTGGAAAATTCGATCTGGTGATGACTCTCGGCATTAACGAGAAGCGGAAGCAGGTGGTCGATTTCACCGTGCCCTACGCGAGCGGGGTCGCGAGCTTCCTGCTTCTGAAGGACGGGCCGGTGTCCCCTCTGCCGATGGCCGGCGAGCGGCTGAATTTGAACGACAAGTCCAAGGCAGATCCGGTGATGGCCGCAATCGGCGAAGCCCTCAAAGGCAAGACGGTCGGCGTGGTCCAGTCGACCAGCCAGGAGCAGTTGATCAACGCCTATTTCGGATCCGACGTAACAGTGCGCGCCTACAAGAATTCCGGCGAGCGCGATCTCGATCTGAAGGCCGGGCGCATCGATGCAGGTTTCGATAGCGGCGTTTATGAAACCTCCGTGCTCGGCAAGCCCGGCAATGACGATCTGATGATGTCCGGCCCGCTGGTGAAAGGCGCGATGTTGGCTACCGAAGTCGCACTCGGCATGCGCAAGGGCGAGACCGATCTGAAGGCCAAATTTGATGACGCAATCAGGCAAGCCGCCAACGATGGCACGATCAGGCAGCTCTCGGAAAAATGGAGCAAGATCGACCTGACACCGACCTTTGACGCTCGTTAAGCGCCTTTTCAGCGCATCATGCTCAGCAGAGGCTATGACAATGTCAGTTGCTGTAAAAACATGCTCTTCCGGAGCAGCATCATGAGCCAGCCGGGTTTTTTTGAGCTTGCCGGCTTCGGTGCGGATGGCTGGGGCCATGCTCTTCTGGCCGGAGCGTGGATGACCATCCTTGTTGCAGTCGCCGGCTATGCCGTCGGCGCCTGTATCGGGACGCTTGGGGCATGGGCCAAGATTGCCGGCAACGGTTTTGCTCGCGCGGCCGCCGATGCTTATACGACGGTGCTGCGGGGCATTCCCGATCTGCTGGTCATCTACCTCTTCTATTTCGGCGGCAGCGCCGTGGTTACGGCGGTCGGCCGGCTTTTCGGCGCCGAAGGTTTCCTCGGCTTTCCGGGCTTTCTTGCCGGCTCCCTCGCCGTTGGCGTCACCTCCGGCGCTCAGTTCACGGAAGTGCTGCGAGGTGGATTCAGGGCGGTCCATCCGGGTGAGATCGAGGCGGCTATTGCCTGCGGCATGCCGCGCTGGCTTCGCCTGCGGCGGATCGTTGCGCCGCTGACCCTGCGTCACGCGCTTCCCGGTCTCGGTAATGTCTGGCAGGTCGTCCTGAAGGAGTCGGCACTGGTATCGATCACCGGTGTTGCCGAACTCCTGCGCCAGGCGCAGGTCGGCGCTGGATCGACCGGGCTGCCATTCGATTTCTACCTGATGGCCGGCGCGATCTATCTGATGATCTCGACAGTTTCGAGCATCCTTCTCCAGCAGGCGGAGCGGCGCCTGTCGCGCGGCGTGGGGAGGAGCGGATGATGGATTGGCAGTTTCTCAACGAAACATTTGTGAGCCTGGTCGCCGCAATTCCGCTGACGATCGAGCTTGCCGTGACATCGATCTGCCTTGGTGCCATTCTGGCCCTGTTGCTGGCGCTTGCCCGCCTCTCCGGCGTTGCCGCGCTCGATTGGTTCGCGCGGCTCTATGTCTTCATCTTCCGCGGCACGCCCCTGTTGGTGCAGATATTTCTTATCTATTACGGTCTCGGCCAGTTTCCAGCCGTGCGGCACAGCGCCTTCTGGCCGTTTCTCCGCGATCCTTACTGGTGCGCGGTGCTGGCGCTGACCTTGAATACAGCCGCCTACGCCAGCGAGATCATTCGCGGCGGCCTGCTCTCGGTACCGCACGGGCAAGTTGAGGCTGCCCGCGCTTGCGGCATGCATCGCTTCCTCATGTTTCGCCGGATCGTCCTGCCGCTGGCAATCCGGCAGGCATTGCCCGGATACGGCAACGAGATGATATCGATGGTCAAGGCGACGTCACTTGCCTCGATCATTACGCTGATGGAGGTAACCGGAGTCGCCGCCAAGATCATCTCCGAGACCTACCGGGCAATCGAGGTCTTCGTTGTCTCCGGGGCCATCTACCTCGCCCTCAATTTCTTGCTGACGCGTCTCATTCAATTCGCCGAGTACAGACTTAGCCCGCATTTGTGCGCTCCCGTTCCCGTCAGCCGAGAGAGCAGCACCATAGCGACCCCTGCAGGAGAGCATCGATGACGGCCACACCAATCGCACTCAGCGTGCGCGACATGCACAAGAGCTTCGGACCTCTCCAGGTCATCAGGGGCATCTCGCTTGATGCCCTGGAAGGCGATGTCGTTTCCATTGTCGGCTCGTCGGGTTCCGGGAAATCGACGTTCCTGCGTTGCATTAATCTGCTGGAAACGCCGGATTCGGGTGAAGTGACTGTCGCCGGCGAAACGATCTCGATGCAGCGCAACGCCGGCGGTGTGCATCGCCCGGCGGATCGAAAGCAGGTCGATCGTATCCGCTCTCGGCTCGGAATGGTGTTCCAGAGTTTCAATCTCTGGTCTCACAAGACGGTCCTCGAAAACCTTATCGAGGCACCGATCCATGTTCAGCGGCGTTCACGCGCCGAATGCATCGACGAAGCTGAAGCGTTGCTGGCCAAAGTCGGCATCGCCGATAAACGCAATTTCTATCCCGCTCATCTTTCCGGCGGTCAGCAGCAGCGCGCCGCCATTGCCCGCGCCCTCGCTATGCATCCAAAGGTGATGCTCTTCGATGAACCGACATCGGCGCTCGACCCGGAGCTTGTAGGAGAGGTCCTACGCGTCATGCGCGCCTTGGCGGAAGAAGGACGCACCATGCTGGTCGTCACACATGAGATGGGATTTGCGCGCGACGTTTCCAGCCGCGTCGTCTTTTTACACAAGGGCGTGGTCGAGGAAGAGGGCAAACCTCAGGATGTCTTCTCGAATTCGAAGTCGGAGCGCTTCCGCCAGTTCATCAATCAATAGTTCATCAAGCTCAATCAAGAAGGGGAACTCGGTATGAAATACCTGACCGCAATCATGGCCGCGATCACTATGGTCGCCAGCTTAGCCGTTTCGACGGCGGCACGCGCCGAGGAGAAGAACTGGACGCATGTGACGATTGCGACCGAGGGAGCGTTTCGGCCGTGGAACTTCACCAAGGCAGACGGTAGCCTTGACGGGTACGAAATCGAGCTGATCAAGTATTTTTGCGCTCATATGAAGGTCGAATGCACGACCGTGATCCAGCCTTTTGACGGCATGATCCCGGCTCTCAACGCTGGAAAGTTCGACGCAATCATTTCGGGGATGTCTGCAACCGCCAAGCGCGAGGAGGTCATTGCCTTCAGCGATTCCTACGGCACGACGGGTCAGACCTTTGCGACATTGAAAGACTCCCCGCTTGCCAATCTGCCTTTGAAGGGCGAGGTATTTTCGCTCGCCACCGATGAGGCCGGCACTGTGGCCGCGCTGAAGCAGATCGAGCCGTTGCTCAAGGGTAAGACAATCGGCGTGCAGACTGCATCGATCGCCGCGACCTTCCTCGACAAATATTTGAAGGGCGTCGTTGATGTCCGTGAGTACAAGACGACCGAACAGCACGATCTCGATCTTAAGGCCGGTCGCGTCGACCTCGTCATGGCCTCCATGGCATATCTTTCGACAGCGGCGGCAAAGCCGGGCAACGAGGATTTGATCGTCACTGGCCCTCGTTTCCAGGGCGGCATGCTCGGCCGAGGCAGCTCAGTTGGTCTGCGTAAGGAGGATACGAAACTCAAAGCTATGTTCAACGATGCGATCGCAGCAGCCAAGGCAGACGGCACGATCGTCAAGCTATCGCAGAAGTGGTTCGGCTTCGACGTAACGCCGAGGTAAAACGCGGCTGGATGCCAGCACTTGCGAAATATCTCGGCGAGTGTTGGTTATCCGTGAATCTCCTGGTCGCAATGCCGGCTTATGCCGGCTGCGATGCCTCGACGACGGCGAGCGCTGCCATGTTGACGACGCCGCGCGAGGTGACAGAGGGCGCGAGGATGTGCGCGGGCATGGCGGCGCCGAGCAGAATCGGGCCAACATGCAGGCCGTCGGTCATCGACTTGACCACACCGAGCGTGATGTTGGCGGCGTCGAGGTTGGGGAAGACGAGCAGGTTTGCCTCGTCGTGCAGCGTGGTGTGCGGCATGACGCGCTTGCGCAGCGCTTCGGTGATCGCGCTCTCGCCGTGCATTTCGCCGTCGACTTCGAGATCCGGGGCAGCATCGCGCACGAGCTGCAGGGCATTGCGCATTTTCGTGGCGCTTTCGGATTCGCGTGAGCCGAAGTTGGAATGCGAGACGAGGGCGGCGCGCGGGGTGATGCCGAAGCGGCGGATTTCCTCGGCAGCCATGACAGTCGCCTCTGCGATCTCTTCGGCGCTCGGATTGAAGGTGACGTAGGTGTCCGTGAAGAAGGTGGCGCCGCGCTGTGAGATCATCAGGCTGAGGGCTGAGAAATCGCGGACATCCTTGCGCTTGCCGATGATCTGGCGCACGTCGCGCAGGTGTTTCTCGTAACGGCCTTCGAGGCCGCAGATCAGCGCATCGGCCTCGCCGCGCCTCAGCGCCAGCGCGCCGATGACGGTCGTGTTGGTGCGCACGATGGTGCGGGCGGCCTCGGGGATGACACCACGCCGGCCGACGAGCGAGAAATAGAGATCGACATATTCGCGGAAGCGCGGATCGTCTTCCGGATTGATGACTTCGAAATCCTGCAACGGGCGGATGCGCAGGCCGTAGCGCTTGAGACGCGTCTCGATGACCTGCGGGCGGCCGATCAGGATCGGTTTTGCCAAGCCTTCCTCAAGCAGCACCTGGGCGGCGCGCAGCACACGCTCGTCCTCGCCTTCGGAGAAGATGACGCGCTTGTGTTCGGCTGCCTTGGCTGCCGTGAAGATCGGCTTCATGACGAAGCCGGAGCGGAAGACGAAACGGTTCAGCTGGTCGAGATAGGCGTCGAAATCCTGGATGGGCCGGCGCGCAACGCCGCTCTGTTCGGCGGCCTTGGCGACTGCAGGCGCGATGCGCAGGATGAGGCGCGGATCGAAAGGGGAAGGGATCAGATAATCGGGGCCGAAGACCGGAGTCTCGCCGGAATAGGCGCGGGCGGCGACATCGGACGGTTCTTCGCGGGCAAGCGCTGCGATGGCGCGCACGGCCGCCATCTTCATTTCCTCGTTGATCGTCTCGGCGCCGCAATCGAGCGCGCCGCGGAAGATATAGGGGAAGCAGAGGACGTTGTTAACCTGGTTGGCAAAGTCCGAGCGGCCGGTGCAGATCATCGCATCGGGACGCGCGGCGCGGGCGAGATCCGGCATGATCTCCGGAGTCGGATTGGCGAGCGCCATGATCAGCGGCTTGTCGGCCATTTGCGCCAGCAGCTCCGGTTTCAGGACGCCGGCGGCCGAGAGACCCAAGAAGACATCAGCGCCGCCGATATTTTCGGCGAGCGTGCGGGTGTCGCTCTTCTGGGCATAGACGGACTTCCATTCGTCCATCAGTTCGGTGCGGCCCTCATAGACGAGGCCTTCGATATCGTGGACCCAGATGTTTTCGCGCTTGGCGCCGAGGGTCACCAGCAGATTGAGGCAGGCAAGGGCGGCAGCACCCGCGCCCGAGGCAACGATCTTGACGTTCTCGATGGCTTTGCCGGCGAGTTCCAGCCCGTTCAGGATAGCGGCGGCGACAATGATCGCCGTGCCGTGCTGGTCGTCGTGGAAGACCGGGATCTTCATCTTCTCGCGCAGGCGCCGCTCGACCTCGAAACATTCCGGCGCCTTGATGTCTTCCAGGTTGATGCCGCCAAAGGTCGGCTCCAGCGATGAGACGGTCGAAACCATCTGCTCGACGCTCGCCGCATCGATCTCGATGTCGAAAACGTCGATGCCGGCGAATTTCTTGAAGAGCACGGCCTTGCCCTCCATGACAGGCTTGGAAGCGAGCGGGCCGATATTCCCGAGTCCGAGCACGGCGGTGCCGTTGGAAATGACGGCGACGAGATTGGCGCGCGAGGTATATTCGGCCGCCATTTCAGGGTTGTCACGGATGGCGAGGCAGGGAGCGGCAACGCCCGGCGAATAGGCAAGCGCCAGGTCGCGCTGGTTGCCGAGCGGCTTGGTCGCCTGGATCTCCAGCTTGCCGGGGCGGGGGTAGCGGTGGAAAAATAGCGCCTGTTCGTCGAGATCGCCGCCCGGTGCGTTCTTGTCCGTCTTGGATTTATCCTGGTGATCCATTGCCGCCTCCGTGCACGTCTTTTTCTGGAGTTCCCTCCATACATCAATCGGATACAGGCGACAGTATGGAAATGAGGGATGGGAGAAGTTTTCGCGAGACGGCGTTTCCTACTATGTCATTGGCAATCGCCGGTACTAATCCTTTTGGAAAACTTGTTTGACGCCTCGTGCGAGCGCAAGATGCGGCCCGCGACGGTGCGGGGCGCCGGTCGCATGGAGGAAATCATGGACAATTTGAACCTCACGACCCTGCAACGGGGTCAGACGACGGTCAACGACGTGGCCATGGATGCGTTTGCCGCCGGTTTTCGCGGCAGTCTCCTGACCAGCAAAGACATGAATTACGGCGAGGCGCGGGCGATCTGGAATGCGATGATCGATCGCCGGCCGGGTCTGATTGCGCGCTGCGCAGGGGCGGCTGATGTTGTGCGCGCAGTGCGCCTTGCACGCGATAACAATCTGCTGGTTTCAGTGCGCGGCGGCGGGCACGGCATTGCCGGCAACGCGGTCTGCGAAGGTGGTGTCGTCATTGATCTGTCGCCGATGAAGTCCGTGCGGGTCGATCCCGAGACGCGCCGCGCCAGGATCGAGCCGGGCGCGACGCTCGGCGACGTCGACAAGGAAACGCTGGCATTCGGACTGGTACTGCCAACCGGCATTAATTCCACGACCGGCATAGCCGGCCTGACGCTCGGCGGTGGTTTCGGCTGGCTCACGCGGAAATTCGGGCTGACCCTCGACAATCTGATTTCGGTCGATGTGGTGACAGCCAACGGCGAACTGGTGAAGGCGAGCGAGACGGAGCGGCCGGACCTGTTCTGGGCGCTGCGCGGCGGCGGCGGCAATTTCGGCGTCGTGACCTCCTTCGAATTCCAGCTCAACCCGCTCCAGCCCGAAGTTTTCGCCGGACTGGTCGTGCATCCCTTCGCCGATGCGGAAAACGTTCTCAGGGAATATCGCGAGGCGCTGGAAACAGCACCCGACGAGCTGACCTGCTGGGTAGTGATGCGCCAGGCGCCGCCGCTGCCGTTCCTGCCGGCCGATTGGCACGGCAAGGAAATCGTCGTGCTTGCTATGTGCTATTGCGGGGACATGGCGGCGGGCGAAAAGGCGGCGGCGAGGTTGCGCGGGATCGGAAAGCCGATCGCCGACATTGTCGGCCCGATGCCGTTCATCGGCTGGCAGCAGGCATTCGACCCGCTTCTAACGCCCGGCGCCCGTAACTATTGGAAGAGCCAGGATTTCGCCTCCCTTTCCGATGCGGCGATCGAGGTTCTCATCAATGCCGTGCGGAAGCTGCCAGGGCCGGAATGCGAAATATTCATCGGCCATGTCGGCGGCGCCGCCGGCCGCGTGCCGACCGAAGCCACGGCATTTCCACAGCGCAGTTCGCATTTCGTCATGAATGTCCATGCACGCTGGCGGGAAACCGAGATGGACGGAAACTGCATCGGCTGGGCGCGCGAACTTTTCGAGGCAACCAAGCCGCATGCTGTGGGCACTGCCTACATCAACTTCATGCCTGAGGACGAGACCGACCGGGTCGAAATGGCCTACGGTGCTAATTATGCGCGCCTTTCGGAAATCAAGCTGCGCTATGATCCGAACAATTTGTTCCGGATGAATCAGAATGTGAAGCCGATGGCGGCGGTGCGAGCTGCTTGAATAGATGAAGCGTAGAAGACCCCGCCCAAAACCGCTCCCCACAAGGGTCCCTCGTGGGGAGCGGTTTACCCACCACGCTTCGGCGTCATCGTCACGTCAGCGCCATAGGCATCGCGCAGCTTGTTCTCCTGTCCCGGCTGCCGGTCGGCGGCCTGGTGCAGCGGTATCGTGTCGTAGCCCTGCAAACGCGTTCCCTCGATCAGCGTAACGTCGGAATTCCCAGGATTGTCGGAGCGCTCGAACCAGTCGACGGAGTGGTGCAGGAAATTCATTTCGACCGCCCGGTTGGTGACGCCGTGGCCGACGATCGCGACGTTGTGGTCGCCGTTTTCGGCCTCGCGCATGACGGTCTGAAGGAAGAGACGCACCCGCTGCGCCACGTCCGCCCGGCTTTCGCCGTCCGGCGGCCGCGCATAGAACTTGCCGCTATTGTTGCGCAGCCTCGCCCATTTTTCGAACTCCTCGGGGAATTTCTGCTTCTGCTCGGCACGGTCGTAGATTTCGGTGAAGAGGCCGAAATCCTGCTCGCGCAGAAGATAATCTTCCCTGACATCGCCGACGAAGTTTTCCGGCAGCGCTTCGAGCAGCGCATCCTTGCTCTGGCGCGTGCGCAGAAAGGGCGAATACCAGATATGCAGCTTCTGGAATCCCTGGCTCGGCAGCCCTTTGAGGTACGAAGCGATGACAGCGCCTGCCTCAGCCGCCTGGCGATAGCCCCATTCAGTCAGCGGCACATTATGATCGCCGAATTGGCGGTAGGCCTGTTCGTTGATGTTGCCGAGGGATTCGCCGTGGCGAACGAGAAAGAGACGCATCGGCCATCCCGCTTTGTCGGACATGGAATCGTTGTCATCATGAACGCGCCCGATCGGCAGGGCAATATTGCCGGCCGAAAAGGGGCGTAGCGTCTGGTCGCCGCTTGCCCCCAATCCGCTTGGCCCGTCGATCTTGTTCACTCGGTTCCAAATCGAGAAGCGAGAGAGCGTCTTCGGGGCTATCAGCGGCCCTGGAAGATCTTGATGAGTTTTGGCGTAAACCGGTGAGCCTTGATGTCGAGCAGATCCTGATACGTAGCGCGACCGGAGATCGCGGCCGTCAGATATCGCTGGCAGGCGATCCTCGGAGCGTCATTGTCGGAGACGTTTGTCACGATCCCCGCGGCGCGCCGCGCATTTGCATCGAAATCCTTTGTGCACACTTTGACGAACTCGTTTCTCGCTCTCGCGCTGCCTTGCAGTAGCGTGACTGTCGCATCATAGTCCTGCTGCGTCGGTGCACAGCCGGCAAGCAGTGCCAAAGAAATCATTATTGTCGCGGTTCGGGCGCGCATCATCAATATCCCCCAGGTTACGCCTTGATCGGCAGCTGCTGTTAATTTGATTCTCGGCATGCGGGAAAGATCCAGGACCTCGCGGCGAGAAATTATAATAATCGGATTTCTGATATCGCTATTGCGAGCTTCGATGGGATCTGCGTTTACCATCCAGACGGAACGGCGGGTTGGCAGGGCTTTTCCCATCTTGTCATCTTCCTGAAACACGAGTCTGGTTTTGGAAGGCTAGATGAAAGATGGGGCACGAGCACTGTTCGTGACAGACATGATGGAACCCAGACATTTCCGCACGCTCTTCATTTCCGATGTGCATCTCGGCTCGAAGGCCGCGAAGGCTGATTTCCTGCTGGATTTCCTGCGCTACCACGAAGCCGATACGATCGTGCTCGTCGGCGACATCGTCGACGGCTGGCGCCTGAAGCGCAGCTGGTACTGGCCGCAGGTCTGCAACGACGTCGTCCAGAAACTGCTGCGTAAGGCGCGCAAGGGCACGCGCGTCGTCTACATCCCCGGCAATCACGACGAATTCCTGCGCGACTTCCCGGGCATGCATTTCGGCGGCATCGAGGTCGTCGAGCGCATGATGCATGACGGCGCGGACGGCAAGAAATACCTGATCCTGCACGGCGACGAGTTCGACGTCGTTGTCCGCAACGCCCGCCTGCTCGCCTATCTCGGTGACTGGGCCTATGATACGGCAATCCGCATCAACATCTTGCTCGCCGCCGTACGCCGTCGCCTTGGCATGCCATATTGGTCGTTTTCCGCCTGGGCGAAGCTGCAGGTCAAGCATGCGGTCAATTTCATCGGCGAGTTCGAACGCGTCGTGGCTGAAGAGGCGCGCAAGAGCGGAGCCGACGGGGTGATCTGCGGCCACATCCACCACGCCGTCATCCAGGAGATGGACGGCATCCGTTACATCAACACTGGCGACTGGGTGGAAAGCTGCACAGCGGTTGCAGAGCATGAGGACGGCACGTTCGAACTGATCACCTGGCGAGCGCTTGCTAGCGCAGTGCCGGCGCTTACCGCAGTCGAGCGTCTCGAAGAGGCGGAACTCGCCGCGCAGGCAGCGTGATTTTACAGCCGGCGCAGTCGCGGCGGCTCGCCAGCAATTTAGCCGTTACCGCGAGGTAACAGGCCCAATTTATTTTCTAAAACGTTTCCGGACGGCTATTTCTCGCAATGGTCGCCCCCCGCGGTGGTGTGTTAGGAAAACATCTAGTTTCCTTCAGGTCCACCGATGATTCCCGCTCAACATTCTCCGGGTGAGGGAGCGCCGCCGCGCTTCCGGCTGCTCAGCGCGCTGTCCTATTGCGCGCCGCTGCTCGTCAATGGCGTCGTGCTGCCATTTTTCCCGGTCTGGCTGCAAACCCATAGTTTCAGTGACCGTGAAATCGGCATTATTCTCGCCATACCGATGGTGGTTCGAGTCTTGGTGGCACCTGTCGTCGCCATGGTGGCCGACCGCATGAAGGAGCGCGCCACCGTGCTGCTCTGGTCGGGTGGCCTGTCGCTGCTGACGGCGATCGCGCTTTACTGGACGACCAGCTTTTGGCCGGTGACAATCGTCTTCGCGCTGCAGGGCGCCACCTTTGCGCCCTATGTGCCCGTGGTCGAATCGATTGTCATTTCAGGCGTGCGCCGCTGGGGGCTCGATTATGGGTCGATGCGCGTATGGGGCTCGATTGCCTTCATCGTCTCGACGCTCCTCGGCGGTCAGCTGATCGGCCGGGGGGGCGGCGGCATGGTGCTCGTCGTCATGGTGTTCGGCTTCACGATGACGGTGGCGATGGCGATCTTCTGTCCGCGGATCGGGCCCACACGGCGGCGCGGCCAGCCGATCGACCTGCCGGCCGCCACCGGCAGCGGGTTGCGCGAGCCACATTTGCTGCTGCTCCTGATCGGAGTTGCCATCCAGCAGTCGAGCCACGCGGTGCTCAATGCTTTTTCCTCGATTTATTGGCATCAGCTCGGCTTTTCCGGCACCGAGGTCGGCTTGCTCTGGAGCGCCGGCGTTGCTTCGGAGGTGACGGTGTTCTTTCTGTCGAAGCGTCTCAATCGGCGCTTCAATGCCTGGACATTGATCCGCTTCGGCTGCGCCATCAGCGTCTGCCGCTGGATCCTGTTTCCCATGAATGCCGGCTTTGCCGGCTTCTTCCTGCTGCAATGTTTCCACGGCTTCACCTATGCCTTCGTGCATACCGGCGTGCAGCGGAGAATCGTGGCGACGGTGCAGGAAACGCAGGAGGCCTCGGCGCAGGGCGCCTATTTCTTCTATGTGGGCATGGCGATGGGGTTGATGACCATCGCTTCGGGCTACCTCTACGCCTGGCTCGGCCTTGTCAGCTATTACGTCATGGCGCTCGTCGCGCTTTCCGGCCTCGGGCTGGTCATCTCAGCCTACTATCTTCAGCCCCAGAGGGTGCTTTCCGGCGGAAAGACCAGGGAAGCGGCGTAGCGCAGGCCGGGTTGGCGGTCGCGGGCAAGCAGCAGCGGGCCGTCGAGATCGACGAAATCGGCATCCTGCGCGAGCAGCATGGCTGGCGCCATCGCAAGCGAAGTGCCGACCATGCAACCGATCATGATCGAAAAGCCGAGCCTCTCCGCTTCGGCCTTCATCGCCAAGGCCTCGGTGAGGCCGCCTGTCTTGTCGAGCTTGATATTGATCGCATCATAACGGTCGGCAAGGCTTGCGAGGTCTCCGGTGTGATGCACACTCTCGTCGGCGCAGACGAGCAGCGGGCGGCGGATTTCGGCAAGCAGCGCATCGCGGCCTGCCGGCAACGGTTGCTCGACGAGGGCAACGCCCGCCTCCGCGGCGATCTGCAGATGACGTTCCAGCACCGCCTCCGGCCAGCCCTCATTGGCGTCGAGAATGATCGCAGCATCGGGTGCGGCCGCGCGGACTGCGCGGATGCGGCTTTCATCGTCGCTGGTTCCCACCTTGACCTTGAGCAGAGCGCGACCGGCATGTTCGCGCGCCTGCGCGGCCATCACTTCCGGCTCGCCGAGCGAGATGGTGTAGGCTGTCGTGAGCGGTTTGAGCGCCGTGAGGCCGAGGCGGGCGGCGACCGTTTGGCCCGTCCGTTTTGCTTCGAGATCCCAGAGAGCGCAATCCACGGCGTTGCGTGCGGCACCCGGCGGCATCGCCGACAAGAGGTCGTCGCGCGAAATGCCGGATTCGATCAGCGGGCGCGCTGCCTCGATCTGGGCCAAGACGCTCTCCATGGTCTCGCCGTAGCGGCGGTAGGGCACGCATTCGCCGTGCCCTTGCGCGCATTCTTCCGTGACTTCGCAGCTAATGACCTCGGCCTTAGTCTTTGCGCCGCGCGAGATGGTGAAGGTCCCGGCAATCGGAAAGGAATTCATCTGGATATCGAGGGTGCGCGGCATTATTGCTATCCTGCGAGCATGGAAATTGGACGTTGCTTCTGTATATTGACGCGCCGGCGGCGATCCGCTTCGCGAGTCGGCAATGTCGCCGTAAGCCTTGAAAGACACAAGTATCTTGAACGCCGAGAATCGCAACGCCGCCTCACTGCAAGTGGACGACCGGCCAGATGGTTCGGGGCAGCATGTTCGTCTCAGCGGCAATTGGCGCAGCGCCTATGTGCATCTTGTGCTGCGCGACTTCGAAAAGCTTCGGCGAGAGAAGACCGGCAATCTGACGCTCGACCTCTCTGATATATCGGAGATCGATACCGCCGGCATCTGGCTTCTTTGCCGGCTAAAGAAGGAGGAGGAAGCAGCCGGGCGCACGGTGCGCTTCGTCGGCACCAATCCGCATATTGATGAAATGCTGGAGATGTTTTCCGAGGAACCGGCCAAACCGGAGCCGGAACAGAAGGAGAAGGTCTCGCTTGCCGCGCGCATCTTGGCGCCGATCGGCAAGATGACTTACGATATCTGGGATAATCTCGCTGCCTCGATGTATATCCTGGGTTCGGCGGTGCGCGGCGCTCAGATGAAGCTCGGCCGCGGCAGTGGCGTCTCGCCGGCCTCCATCGTCAACCAGATCGATCATATGGGGGTTCGCGCCGTTCCGATCATCCTGCTGATGTCGTTTCTGATCGGCGCGATCATCGCCCAGCAGGGCGCTTTCCAGCTGCGTTATTTCGGGGCGGAGGTTTTCGTCGTCGATCTGGTCGGCATTCTGCAGCTGCGCGAAATCGGCGTGCTGCTGACTTCGATCATGATCGCCGGGCGCTCCGGCAGCGCGATCACGGCTGAAATCGGCTCGATGAAGATGCGCGAGGAAATCGACGCGCTGAAGGTGATGGGGCTTAACCCGATCGGCGTATTGATCTTCCCGCGGCTGGTGGCGCTGACCATCGCGCTGCCGCTTCTGACAGTATTGGCGAATTTCGCTTCGCTGGCGGGGGCTGCGGTCGTCGCCTGGGGCTACTCCGGTATCACCTTCGCCAATTTCCTGGCGCGACTGCACGAGGCGATTACCCTGTCAACCGTGCTGTCGGGCATGATCAAGGCGCCATTCATGGCGCTCGTCATCGGCATCGTCGCCGCCGTCGAAGGGCTGAAGGTCGGTGGCAGTGCGGAGTCGCTCGGCCAGCACGTGACGGCCTCGGTGGTGAAGGCGATTTTCGTCGTCATCCTGATGGACGGGCTTTTTGCGATGTTCTATGCAGCGATCAACTTCTAGTATGGCGGGCAGGGTGGACGAGCAGCCGATCGAAAGCGAAGGACGGGGCAGGGATGTCGTGCTTTCGGCGCGCGACGTCACCGTCGCCTTTGGCTCCAAGGTGGTGCTCGACAAACTGAATCTCGATATCTATCGCGGTGAGATCCTCGGCTTCGTCGGTGCTTCGGGCACCGGCAAATCGGTGCTGATGCGAACGGTGCTGCGGCTGCTGCCGCGCCGCTCCGGCACGATCAAGATCCTGGGCCAGGACTTCGACGAGCTCAACGAGCCGCAGCGCAACGCGCTCGACATGCGGCTCGGCGTGCTCTTCCAGCAGGGCGCATTGTTTTCGTCGCTGACTGTCAAGGAAAACATCCAGGTGCCGATGCGCGAATATCTCGATCTGCCGCACTCGCTAATGGATGAGCTGGCGCATCTGAAGATTCGCATGGTGGGCCTCGCGGCCGATGCCGCCGACAAATACCCGTCCGAACTCTCAGGGGGCATGATCAAGCGCGCAGCTCTTGCCCGCGCGCTGGCGCTCGATCCGGAGCTCGTCTTCCTGGACGAGCCGACCTCCGGTCTCGACCCAATCGGCGCAGCCGAATTCGACGAACTGATCGCCAACCTGCGCGATAGTCTCGGACTGACCGTCTATATGGTGACGCACGATCTCGACAGCCTGTTTTCGGTTTGTGACCGTATTGCCGTGCTCGGAAAGAAGCGAGTAATGGTGGAAGGCACGATCGACGACATGCTGGCCTATGACGATCCGTGGGTGCAGGCCTATTTTAGAGGTAAGCGAGCACGGTCGATCGTGCCGCAGGACAATGGCGCGCGGCACGGCAACGGCAGCGGCGGGAAGTGACCGGATAGATGGAAACCAAAGCCAATTACACGATTGTCGGTTTTTTCACGGTGCTGGTGATCGCGGCCGCCTTCGGCTTCGTCTACTGGATGGCCGAATATGGCCGTGGCGGCCCGATGACGGAGCTGATCGTGCGTATTCCAGGCTCGGCGAACGGGCTCAGCGTCGGCTCACCGGTGCGCTTCAACGGTATCCAGGTGGGCTCGGTGCAGACGCTGTCGATCGATGCCGACGATCCGCAATATTCGCTGGCCTTCACCCAGGTGCGCACAGACGCACCGATCTACCCCTCCACCAAGGCCGCGCTTGAAATTCAGGGCCTGACGGGGGCCGCCTATATCGAACTGTCGGGCGGCCGCAAGGGTGAGGAGAGTATCCTTAAACATGCGATCGAAAACGGCAAACGCGCCGTTATCGTCGCCGACCAGTCGAGCGTCACCAATCTCCTGGCGACCGCCGATAAGATCCTTGATCGCGCCAATGACGCGGTTGGCGAACTTCAGGGTTTCATCGAAGATTCGCGTGCTCCGCTGACCCAGACGTTCAAGAATGCCGAAACCTTTTCGGATGCGCTGGCCAAGAATTCCGACAATATCGACGCCTTCCTGCAGAGCGTCGGTGAGCTCTCCAACACGGTGAAGGCGGTTTCCGGGCGTGTCGATTCGACTCTTCAGGCGGTGGAATCGCTGGTCAGGGCCGTCGACGCGAAGAAGGTCGATAATATCGTCTCCAATGCCGAGAAGATCACCGCCAATGTCGCCGATGCCTCAGGCGATCTCAAGGGCGCGATCAAGAAGTTCGACGAGACGGCCACCACCTTCAACGATTTCGGCAAGCAGGCGCAGGCAACGCTCGACCGCGTCGATACGCTCGTCGCCCAGATCGACCCGGCGAAGATCAAGGGTTCGGTCGACGATATTTCGCAAGCCACAAAGGATGCGCGTGCGGCAGTCGCCTCGATCCGCGACGTCGCCAATACGGTTTCGTTGCGCCAGAAAGATATCGACCAGACGATCCAGGACGTGTCGCAGCTTGCCAACAAGCTGAATTCGGCTTCGACACGCATCGACGGCATTCTCATCAAGGTCGATGCGCTGCTTGGAACCGACAACACGCAATCGCTGTTCGCCGAGGCGCGCGATACGCTGGAATCCTTCAAGAAGGTGGCCGATAATCTGAACTCGCGAATCGGTCCGATCGCCGATAATCTTCAGAAATTCTCGAGCGGCGGCTTGCGCGACGTGCAGACCCTCATCAACGACATGCGCGGAACCGTGAGCAATCTCAACGATACGATCAGCAACTTCGACCGCAATCCGCAACGCCTGATCTTCGGCGGGGACACGGTCAAACAGTACGACGGCCGGACGCGGCGTTAACAGGGAAAGTCAGGGGTAGCCCAGTATGGTCGCATCGCATCTGTTGTCGCGCCGTTCGTGGATCAGGGGAACGGCGATCGCGCTGCCGCTGACTGCGTTGATCCTGTCGGGCTGTGGCACTTCAGCCAAGAACGATACCTATGATCTCTCTGCGGCCGTCGATGGCGATGGACCTGCTGCCAAATCCCGCCAGATCCTGATTGCCGGCCCGACGGCACTCAGATCGCTCGACAGCGATCAGATCGTTATCCGCGTCTCGCCGTCGGAAATCCAGTATCTGTCGCGGGCGCAGTGGGGCGACAAGCTGCCGCGCATCGTGCAATCGAAACTGGTCGAGGCCTTCGAGAATTCCGGAAAGCTCGGCGGCGTCGGCATGCCGGGGCAGGGGTTGGCGATCGATTACCAGATCGTCACCGATATCCGCGCATTCGAAATCGACGCCTCGAGCGGCAACCAGGCGGTGGTCGAAATCTCCGCCAAGATTCTCAACGACCGCAACGGCTCGGTGCGCGCCCAGAAGGTGTTCCGCGCCATGACGCCGGCCGGCGGCGACAACGTGGGCTTCGTCAAGGGTCTCGACCGCGCCTTTTCGACGGTGGTGTCGGAGATCGTCGGCTGGACGCTGCGCGCAATCTGAGATTGCGTTTTCGCGGGTGCAGCTTGGAAATCAAGGGTTGCCGATACGGAAAAAATATTGGCGCCACGAGGTTGAGGCGTTCATCGTATTAAATTTATTCATGAATTTGTGGAAAGCGTCGTGTTAGCGCTGTCAGGAGGCATGCTGCATGGTGGTCGCACGAGTATTCGGAAAGTCGTCATCTGAAGCGGTTCAGCGAGAAAAGGAACGGCTGGCAGCGTTGCAGCAACTCGATCTGCTCGACACGCCCAAGGACGAAGGCTTCGAGCGAATCGTCCGCCTTATAAAGCAGGTATTTTCCGCCGACATCGGCATCGTGTCGCTGATCGATGCGCACCGGCAATGGTACAAGGCCTGTTCCGGCATGTCGGGCGACGAGGTCTCGCTCGAAGACACATTCTGCCGCTACGTGGTGGACTGTGACGAGCCTGTCATCGTTCCTGATGCCAGCAAGGATTTGCGCTTTGCAACGCATCCTGCTGTCACGGGCGCGGACCATATCCGCTTTTATGCCGGCGTTCCACTCAGAACGAAGGCCGGCCACATGATTGGAACCGTGTGCGCCATCGATCGCCGGCCCAGATCGTTCGGCAGCAAAGATCTTTGTATTCTCGAGGAATTGGCGGGAGCAGCGATGGACCGCCTCGAACTCATGCAGTCTGCCGCTACCGACAGCCTGACCGAGGCCATGACGCGGCGAGCTTTCAAGCAGGAAGCCGATCAGCTGATTTCCCTCGCGCTGCGCCATCAGCATGACCTGTCCTGCATCGTTTTCGACATCGATCATTTCAAGAAGGTGAACGATGGGTACGGGCATGCCGCAGGTGACGCGGTTCTCAAGTCGGTCGCATCGATCTGCAGGGCGACCCTTCGCGCCGGTGATTTGTTCGGCCGTATCGGGGGTGAGGAATTTGCCGTCGTTCTGCCGCATGTCGATCGGGAGAGAGCGGCCGCCGTCGCCGAAAAACTCAGAACCGCCATCGCCTCGCAGGTCATTTTCGGCGATCACGGCTCGCTGACCGTCACGGCAAGCCTCGGAACTTCGGCGCTATCTATCGTCAGCAGAGACATCGAAACACTGCTCGCTCAAGCTGATGCGGCGATGTATCAGGCAAAACAGGGCGGGCGCAATCGCTGCGTCTCATGGAGTTCCATTCACGCCGATCACGCCATTGGCGCGCGGCGGCGCGTGCTGAAGGCAGGCTCGATCCTATTTAACGACCGGCGCTCGACTATCGACTGCACCGTCAAATCGATCGGCGCGGAGAGCGCAGGCATTTCGGTTTCGAATACGGCGGGCATCCCCTCGGAATTCACTCTTGCCATCAAGGGCGAAGGTTTCGAAACCAATTGCCGAGTGATCGCGCAAGACCGGCAAAACCTGGAAGTGGCTTTTCGGTAGCAAAACGTGTCGCCATCCTTCAACGTCGCATGCCGGTTACTTCGTCGGCTGCGCATCCGTCATCGTCGCTGCAGGCTGGCTGCCTGGCGTGGTGGAGGCGGTGGCGGTGGGCGATGACGGCAGCGTGCTGTCGAGGAGGCTCGCCATCTTGTCGTCGCGCAGGCTTGCAGTCTTTTCACCCATGACGACGCCGACGACGCGGCGGCCATCTTTCAGCGCCGAGGTCACGACATTGTAGCCTGAGGCATCGGTATAGCCCGTCTTGATGCCATCGACGCCGTCATAGCGGTACATCAGATTGTTGTGGCCGCGCAGTTTCATGCCCCGGAACTTAAAGCCGCGCATGGAGAAGAGCTTGAACTCCTCGGGGAAGTCCCGCATCAGCGAGACGCCCAGGGTCGCCATATCACGCGCCGTGGTGACCTGCTCCGGATCAGGCAGGCCCGAAGGGTTCTTGAAAACCGTATCATTCATGCCGAGTTGGTGCGCCTTGTCGGTCATCGTTCTGGCGAAGGTCTGTTCGGAGCCGCTGAGATGTTCGGCGATCGCCACGGCAGAATCGTTGGCGGACAATACCACGATGCTTTCGACAGCTTCACGCAGTGTCACCTGGCGGCCGGCGCCAATAGCGAGTTTGAAGGGCTCCTTGCTCTCGGCATTTTCCGACATGGTTAGCTTCTGGTCCCAGCTGAGACGTCCCTCGTGCAGCGCCTCAAAGGCGAGATAAAGCGTCATCATCTTGGTCAGCGACGCGGGATAGTTGAGATCGTCCTGGTTGGAGGCTTCAAGGACCTGACCGGATTGCGCATCAATCACAAAGCTTGCCTGACCGGCCTCAGCCGGAATGAAATCGCCCATCAGCAGGGTGAACGAAAGCGCGATGGCAAGAAGCCGGGATGTCGTCGTGGTCATCGGTATTGCTGTCTCTTTCGTTGCGCGGCCGAGGAGCCGTTGGCTTTAAACGCAAGCGGATCGAAAAAGTTTGTGACGGAATGAAGGAAGGCGGGCAATAAAAAAGGCCTATCCACAGATGATACCTTTTGTCTCGGCCCCTGGATATATGGCGACTGGGGCAGAGGCCGATCATGGTCGATACGGCTGCGAGGGATGTGCCTGAGATCTACTAGGCTTTGGTCGTCACGTTTAGGACCGAGCGCTTGCTTCCGATTTGATGTCAGGTGTTGTGGCCAGACCTTTATGAAAAGCAAATATCGACGGCGGGGCGGACCTTCACCGTCGCGTCGCCCGCATCGAAACCGTCAAGCGTTTCGTTGTGGTGGGCGACAATCTCGGAGAAGGTGAGGGTCGCCGTGTCGCCGGTTGTGTGGCCGTCGGCAACCAAGGTTACGTCATAGCCGAGCGAAACGGCCCGCCTGACGGTCGTGTCGACGCAGAATTGCGACATGCAGCCGCCGACTATGAGATGTGTAATCGAACGTTCTTGCAAGCGGTCGGCAAGATTGGTCCCGAAGAAGGAGTCGGCGCTTTTCTTGCGCACGACGATCTCACCTTTTTGCGGCGCAATCTCCCGACGCAGCGCCCATCCCGGCGTGCCCACGGCCAATCGATGACCGCTGTCGCCATCATACTGCACCAGCACGACCGGCACGCCGGCCTGTCGCGCTTTTTCCTTGAGCAACGCCAGCCGAGCAACGGTCTCATCAAGTGCGGAATCGACCTCGGGCTGGCGCTCCGGCGTTGCCTTTCCGGAGAGAATTGCATTCTGTACGTCGATAATCAGGAGGGCCTTGGTCATCTTGTTCGCGGTTCCAGGCTGGGGAGAAGATCACACCCCCGGCATCAGTGAAAGCCGCCTGACACATGTTCAGGCGGCTTCATTTCCACGATATCGGCCAGACTCTATCTCAGCCTGCCCGCTGCGTGGGCGAGCATGGTGTAAACCTTGCCCGTATCCGACGTCAGATAGGACTGTGTGACTGTCTGGTTCGGGTCGGTTCGGGCGACGTCGGCGAGCAGCTTTTCGAAATCGCCGATATAGCGGTCGACGGCGGTGCGGAATTCCGGTTCGCGGTCGTATTTGCGCTTGATCTCGTCGAAGGTCTGCTGGCCCTTCAGCGTGTAGAGGCGGCGGGTGAAGACATCGCGCTCGCCGCGCTGGTAGCGGCGCCAGAGATCGACCGACGCATCGTGATCGATGGCTCGGGCGATGTCGACGGAGAGCGAATTCAGCGATTCCACGACATGGCGCGGATTGCGGCTGTCGTTGCTGCGTGCGGCCGGTGCGGCGGTTTCCGCCGAGCGGGCGGGAGCACGGGCCGGCGCTTGGTCCGCGGCCTCTTCACGGGATGCGCCCCGCAGAAGATCGCTAATCCAGCCGCCGCTTTCCCGGGCCGGTTCCTGGCGGCCCAATTCCTGCCGAGTGGGGGCTGGCTGCTGAGCGGCCCGCTGAGGAGCGGCGGCCGAAGCGGACGGCGTAATCGTTCCGCGCAGACCTGCCGCTTCGATCGGCGCAGGCGCTGCCGGCTGCGGCGGCTGGGCTGCGATCGGCTGAGCCGGGCGCGGAGCCGGCTGCGCCTGGGCAAGCGAGCGGGCGGCGGGTTCGGAGATTTCGAGCTGCTGGCTGGAGCGGCCGACAAGCTGCGAGATATCCTGCAGGGCCTTGATCTGTTCGGCGACGGCGCGGCGCATGGCCGAGGCGCTTTCCTTGGCTTCCTCGGGCAGGTCGAAGGCGCCGCGCTTCAGTTCGGCGCGGGTGGCGTCGAGCTCGTTGCGGATGTCGGCAGCGGAGCGGCGGATGTCCTCGGTAGCGCCGGAGAAGCGGCCGACGGCATCTTCGATCGCCTCGCGCAGCGATTCCCGCATGTGCTGGGCAGCACCGTCGGAGGCGCGGCCGGCTTCGCCGAGCATGCGCTCGACTTCCGACAAGGAGGCGGTGAGGCCGCCGCGAATGCGATTGGAGAGATCGCCGGAACGGCGTTCGACATTGGCGAAGGTGCTGTCGATCGTCGTATTGGCCTCGTCGCCGGCGCGGGTGATCGCCTCGCGCATCGTCTCGGCGGCCTCCTGAGCGCGCTTCTCGGTGTCCGTCAGAACGCGGCCAATATCGGCGAAGGAAGATTGTACGCCCTGGCGCAGGTTGCCGGTGACCTGGTTGGAGCGTTGCTCGGCCCGCTCGAACACTGTTTCGATCATGTCGCCGAGGCCGCGCATGGTCTTTTCGATCTCATCGGAGCGCTGGACCAGGCTGACGGAGAGGGCCTGCAGCGCGCCTTCACGCTCCTCGAGCGTCGAGGCGAGGTTGGACTGGGCGGCACCCAGAAGCTGCGAGGCCTGGGTCAGAACCTTGGAATGTTCGTCGAAGCGGCCGATGATGCTGCCGACCTGGGCCAGCGTCTGGCCAGAGATGTCGGAGAGGCGGTCGACCTTGCCTTCGAGAAGCCTGGTCGATGCGTTGACCATTTCGGCCGCCTTGGTGGCGGAGTCGGCAAAGCGGGTCGTGGTTTCGCCGAGACGCCCGTCGACGCTCGCCAAGTGTTCGGCGGCGCGGTTCATCATCATCGCCATCGCCGCGCTGCTTTCCGACATGCGCTGAACCAGGCCGTTGACGTTGCCGACCAGGCTATTCTCGATGGCGCTGACGGCGTTGGCGACATTCTCGGTGCGGGCGGCTACGGCGCTGGCGAGCGCTTCGTTCTCGGCGCGCAGACGGTCGGCGCTGAGATTGGCTGCGGCGGTAATGCGGGCAGCCGCCTGTTCGCCGGCATCGGTGTAGCGATCGATGATCGGGCGGGCGGTTTCGTCAAGGATGCGGGTCAATTCGACAGAGCGGCCTGACAGCATCGAATTGAGGTCGCGGGTGCGTTCCTCAAGCGTCGAGCGGATCGAGTTGCCGCGCGCTTCAAGCGCCCGGTCGACGTCGGAGAGAGAGGTATCGATCTCGCGGGCGCGCTCCTCGAGATTGGAGCGGATGGCGCTGCTGCGCGCTTCGAGCGCCCGCTCGACATCCGCCATGGTGGCGGAAATCTCGCTGCCGGCCCCCGACAGCGTCGTGCGGATGGCATTGCCGCGCGCCTCGAGAGACTGGCCGGCGTCCGACAGGGCCCTGGAAATGGCATTGACCTGCGTGCCGACAACGGTCTCCGCCTCGGCGACCTTGTTGACGATGGCATTGCCGGCTTCCGAGAAGGTCTGGGCGACGGCAGCGGCCTGGGTTGCCAGGCGGTTCTGAGCTTCGGCAACCCGCGTGACGATCTGCGAAGAGCGCTCATCCATGGTGCGGGTGAATTCGTCGCTTTTCGCATTGAGATCCTCGGCGAACTGCTGGCCGGTCTTGCCGAGCAGTTCCGTCGTTCTCGTCGCTTCGCCTTCCATTCCCTGGGCTGCTTCGGCCACCGCGCTGCGCAGCGTCGAGGCGAGGCCGGCGGCCTTGCCCTCGATGGTGCGGTTGACGGCGTCGAGGCCGACGGTTAACGCGCGATCCATAGTGGAGAGGCGTTCCTCGATGCGTGCGTTGCCGCGGTCCAGGGTTTCGCCGAGACTTGCCGTGCGGCCCTCGATGGCGCCTGCAAGCGTGGTCGTGCGGCTGTCCAACGTCTCGGCGAGATTGGCGGTGCGGCTGTCGATTGCCTGTGTAAGATTGGAAGCGCTGCCTTCGAGCGTCGCCGAGATGCGTCGGGTGGCGTCGTCACCGAGCGCGCCGAGGCGGGAAATGCCTTCGGCAAGCACGCCGGAGAGCTGGCTGCTGGCGGCTTCGACCTTTTCGGCAACGCCGCCGACGCCGTCGCGGATGCGGGTCTCGATCGCCGTAAGGCCGGCCTCCATACGAGAACCGGTTTCTTCAAGACGTCCCGCAAGGTTCTCAACCGACTGGTCGAGATGGGCGGAAAGGTCTTGGGCGGAGCTCGAAATCGTGTTCGCCGCCTCCTGGAAGCGGCCGGCGATCTGGCCGGCGCCGGCGCGCATGCGATCTTCCAATGTCTGGGCGCCGGCATCGATCGCCTGACGGATCGAGGCTTCACGGTCTTCCAGCGACATTTCGAGCATGCTCACGCTCGTCGCCACCGAAGTGCCGATGCTGGTCGCCTGTTCAGTGAGCGTATCGCTGATCTGCGCATGCGCCTGGCTCAGCGACAGCTCGATGGCATTGCCGCGATCCTCAAGCGTCGTGCGGATGCGCTCATGGGCGGAAGCGAGCCCGCCTTCGATGCGCGCCGCGGCCTCCTCGGCCAGGCTCCCAAGCCGCGCATGGGCATCGCTGAGGCGGCCTTCGATGCGGCCGGTCAAGCCGCCGACGAGACCTTCAAAGCGAGCACCGCCCGCATCGAGAACCCCCGAAATCACCGCACTGTGCTCGGAGAGCGCGGATTCAAGCCGCCGCTGATTATCGGCATAGGCGTTATGGATGGCGTCCGTCTTGTCGGCAAAGGCGCCGGCGACGCGGGCCTCGGCGCTGGTGACAGCCTCCATGATTGCATTGCTGCGGGCTTCGAGGGCGCTGTCGAATCGGCTCTGGTTGTCATCGAGTGAAATAGCGAGCGCCATGGTCTTTTCGTCGAGCGCATCGGTGAGCCGATCATGGCTTGCCGTTACGGCACCGACGAGCGCGGCTGCGCGGTGTCCCAGGGCTTCCTCGAGGCGGATCTGCCCTTCGCTTAGCGAGGCGGCCAGCGCGCTGGCCTTCTGGTCGAGCACGCCATTCAGGCGTTCATGTGTGCCGGAGACCGCATTGGTGATCGCATCGGCGCCGGATGTCAGCGTCTCCTCGAGACGGCTCTGGCTCTCGTTCAGCGAAATGGCAAGGGCCATCGCCCGATCGTCGAGCGTCTCGGACAGGCGGTCATGGGTGGCGGAAACTGCATTGAGGAAGGATTCCGAGCGGCTCTCCAGCGTGTCCTGCAGACGGCTCTGGCCTTCGTTCAAGGAGGCGGTAAGTGCCGATGCCTTCTCCTCGAGGGTCGCGGCGATACGCTCATGCGTACCGGAGACGGCCTTGAGGAAAGCCTCGGAACGGGATTCCAGCGTGTCTTCGATCCGCGTCTGGTTCTCGTTGAGAGAGATTGCGAGCGCCATCGCCTTCTCGTCCAGCGTTTCCGACAGGCGGTCATGCGTGCCTGAAACGGCATTCAGCAGCGCCGCCGACCGGGTCTGCAGCGTGTCCTCGATTCGAGCCTGGCCTTCGGTCAGTGAGATGGTAAGCGCCATCGCCTTTTCATCGAGGGTCTCCGAGAGACGCTCATGAGTGCCGGATACGGCTTTCAGTAGGGCCGCGGAGCGGGTTTCGAGCGTATCTTCGATGCGTGCCTGAGTTTCGTTCAGCGAGTTGGCAAAAGCTGCCGCCTTACCTTGCAGCGTCTCGGCAAACCGGTCATGCGTGCCGGAGACGGCGTTCAGCAGCCCTGCGGAACCATTTTCGAGCGTTTCCTCGATGCGGGCTTGGCTCTCGTTCAAGGAAATAGCAAGCGCCATCGCCTTTTCATCAAGGGTCTCGGCAAGCCGGTCGCTCGTGCCGGACACGCTGTTCAACAAGGCTTCGGCGCGGGTTCCGAGCGCGTCCTCGATGCGGGCATGGCGCTCGTCGAGCGAGGTCGTCAGGGCCGCGGCCTTGGTATCCAGTGTTTCCGACAGCCGATCATGCGTGCCTGAGACGGCGTTGAGGAAGGCTGCGGAACGGGACTCCAGCGTGTCTTCGATGCGGCTCTGGCTCTCGTTCAAAGAGATGGCGAGCGCCATTGCCTTTTCGTCGAGCGTTTCGGAGAGGCGGTCATGCGTGCCGGAAACGGCGTTAAGCAGCGCCTCGGAGCGGGTTTCGAGCGTATCCTCAATGCGGGCCTGGCTCTCGTTCAAAGAGATGGCGAGCGCCATCGCCTTTTCGTCGAGCGTTTCCGCAAGACGGTCATGGGTGCCGGAAACCGCGTTGATAATGGCGTCGGAGCGGGTCGTCAGCGCTTCCTCGAAGCGGCCGTGATGGGTGGTCAGCGCATCGATCAGCGCTCCGCCGCGCTCCGCCATGACGCTGTCGATACGCTCATGGGCTGTGCCAACCGCGTCCCGGATTTCTGCTGCGCGCGCTGTCAATACGCTGGTGAGTTCCTCGGCGCGGCCGCCGAAGGCCGTCGTGACCTGCTCGGTGCCGGCGGCAACGGCGGCGGTCAAGTCGGCAGTGGTTGTGCGCAGCGTATCGCGGAATTCGGCTGAACGGGCCTGAAGATTGTTGTGCAGGTCGGAGGTACCGGATGCCAGCGCCAGCGCGATGTCCGAGGTGGCGCTCTGCAGCGCCGAGGTCAGCTCGCCGGTGCGGCTGGTGAGTGCGGTGGTGATTTCTTCGGTGCGGCTATTGAGCGTGCTCTCCAGCACTTCATGGCCGGTTGCGAGCGCCGCCGCAAGCGCCAGCGACTGGTCGGTCATCGACGAGCCGAGCCGGTCGATATTGGAGTTCAAAATGCCCTCGATCGAATCCGAACCGCCGGTCAGCGTTTCGTTGATGCGGGCAAGGCTCTCCATCAGCTTGGTGTCGAGCGACCCGGTGCGCTTGTCGAAAGCGCTGGTGAATTCGGCAACACGCTCGTCGAAGGCGGTCGACAGCTGGGCAACGGTCGTCTGCAGGCGCTCTTCGAAGAAGCCGGAGCGCAGATCAAGATCCATGACGGCGTCGTCGGCGGTGCTCTGCAGGCTCTGGCGGAAGCTTGCGCCCTTCTCATCGAGCGCGCTGTTCAGCTTCGAGAGCACGTCGTCGAGCGTGCCGCTGATGGTGCGTTCGCCCGATGTCAGGCTCTCGTTGATCTCGCGGGTGCGGGCGATCAGGATTTCATTGAGCTGATGCGTGCGCTCGTTTAGAGCCGCGTTCAGCTTCTCGGTGCTGCTGTCCATGGTCGAGGCGCGCGTCTCGAACTGGCTGAGCAGTTTTTCGCCGTGTTCATTGAGGTTGACGGAGAGCGCCTCGAGGCGGTTGTCGAATTCGGTGGCGAGCGCAAAACCGGAGGCGTTGAGGGTCTGGAGCAGGCTGTCGGTCTTGGCGGCGAGCAGGCTGCCCATCGACTGCAGGGCGCTGTCTGATTTTTCCAGGATCGTCGCCGCGCGCGTGTCGATCAGCGAGGCGAAGGCTTCCCCCGACGTGGCGAGCCGCACGGCGATCTCTTCGGTCGCCAGCGACAGTTCTTCCTTCAGCTGGTCGTGGACGCTGCCGATCGAGGTGCGGATGCGGTCGGCATGGTTGACGATCGCCTCCCGCTCCGAACCGAGTTCATGGACGAGGCCGCGCACGCGCAACTCGTTGTCCGCATAGGAGCGTTCCAGCGCGTTGACCTCTGAATGGACCAGCGTTTCCAGCTCGGAAGCGCGCGCGATGGTGCGCTCGATGCCTTCGTTCATGGCCGAGACCTCGCGACGCACCGCCTGGCCAACGGTCATGATGCGTTCGGAGGCAATGGTTTCCGGCTCCGCCAGGCGCAATGCCACCTCTGCCATGGAGCGGGCGGCGTTGCGCATGTCCTGAGCGCGGGAGATCATGATGGCGAAAGCATAGAACATCATCACCGGAATGATGATGCCGACGAGGCCGGTAATAACGCCGGGCAGGGCAACCAGATCGGCGATCGAGCGGATCTGCCAGATCTGCGGCGTATAAATCAGCGACATCAGGCCGAGGCCCGCCATGACCCAAAGCACGGAAAACAAGGTAGCGGTGCGCACTGCCGAGCGGCTGGAGGCGCCGTCGAAGGATTTTAGGATCGAGGCGGGCGTATTGCGGCTGGCATCATTGGCGGGCGCGAAGGCCGGCGCTCGGGAGGCCTGCTCGGCCCCGGCGCCGCGGCGGTTGCGGCGCTGCGCTTCTTCCTGGGCCTGCTGATTGCGCGCATTCGATGGATCAGACACATTTCCCTCCGGCGCCTGAGGCGCGTCGCCGCGGCGAGACGGCACGTTATCCTTGCCGAAGTCGATCTGGAGCGCCTCGTCCAACGCCTTGAACGCCTTGTCCTCGATCGACTCATTGTATTTGTTATTCGCCATTCGATTACGCCTCGTTACTGTCGGCCGGCCCGGTAGCACATCCCCGGCTTCCGCCTTGCCGGGGGACAACTTTGCCGTTACGGCTCTCCATCCAGACCGCGGACGGATAAGCATGTCATTTCAGAGTAGATAGCCGCTTTTTCAAACGGAAGGTATCAAAACACTACCATTATCCACTCACTCGGCAAAGGCGCGTACCATAAACCCGCTCCACCAGTATCGTAGTGACACATCTGGGCTCAGCACACAATTAATGAAGGCTTGAGATTCGCGACTTCTTAACTTGTTGTTAACACCTTTGAATCCGAAGGCCTGCTTAAAAACCAATAATTTAGGGATGTTTAACGGATGTTAACCATATGGTGAGATTTCGACGCCCGATGTGCCGGAATTTAACGCGATGGCCACCCTCCTGACGCAGAACTGTAGCAAGTGCGGACGATGTGAGACGGGAGACGTGGCAAATGGCAGGCCAGCTGGCAGCATTGAAAATCGTATTCGAGGCGCCTGATAATGGACAAGGGCCGTGTCCCTCGAAGGTACGGCCGATCGATCTCGTCCATCTCGCGAAACAGACAATGGGCGACAAGTCTCTGGAAATCGAAGTCCTTCAGATGTTTGCGCGCCAAGCGCGGGCGTGCCTCCACGATATGGCAAGCGGCGAAACCGTGCGTGTCGGCGCGGCTGCGCACCGGCTGAAAGGAGCGGCGAGTTCGGTCGGCGCATTCCGCGTTTCGCAGACGGCTGAGGTCGTCGAGGAAACCGGCGGCGATGCCGGCGCAATGGCGGCGCTCGGCGCTGCCGTCCTCGACGCCGAGAATTTCATTCTCAAGCTCTGCCGCGGCTGACCTCCGACTCTTCTTTCGTTGATCGAACGAGGCCCGTTGTTTCATTGCGGAACCACGGGTCTTTTTGCGACGTCCCAGATGACGCTTTGAAGACGGCGGGCGAAGGCCCGATCTGCGAGGTTAGGCGGATTTCCGAATGTTGACTGACGCGTCGAATTGTCGGAAGAAACTCCGCCCACCCATTTGAAGACCGGAAATAGTCCTGATGCCCAAACTTACCATCGTCGCCTTCGACGGCACGCGTTTCGACCTCGACGTCGACCAAGGCTCCACCGTGATGGAGAATGCCGTGCGCAATTCGGTGCCCGGCATCGAGGCCGAATGCGGCGGCGCCTGCGCCTGCGCCACCTGTCACGTTTATGTCGACGAGGAATGGACGGAGAAGGTCGGCCAGCCGGAAGCGATGGAAGAGGATATGCTCGACTTCGCCTTCGACGTGCGCCCGACCTCGCGGCTCTCCTGCCAGATCCGGATGAAGGCGGCCTATGACGGGCTTGTCGTGCACGTGCCCGAACGCCAGGCCTGAGATATCGCTGCCAGCACATTGTCCCGAAAATCGGAGTCCGATCTTCGGAGGCGAATATCAGCCAATCATTACCACAAAAAAGACGCCTCGCGCGCTGGTGCGAGCGAGGCGAGGCGGGCGCATTACCAACGGATGAGGGAGGAACATCCGCGGCTTCGGAACGCGCCAGGAGAACCCAGCGAGGAAAGTCCAGATGCCGTACCTGAACTTTCGAATGTGTTCATATTAACGCGTTCCGGTTGAGTCTGCCAGGATGAAAAATGACCAATAAAACGCTGGGGAAGGCGTAAGTTTCGCACAAGTTTCGTTGCGCCGCTAAGTTTTTCTGCTCGTCATCAGCTCGAAGAAGCCTTATTTTCCGCCGGCTCGACCGTTGATTCGATTTTTCAGCAACCTCAGCATGCGCTTCTGGAAGTTGACCGCCTCAACCCGATCGAATCGCGCCTGCAGCCGATCGTGCTCCTCTATGCCGCGAGTCGATTCGTTGGAGACGAGCTCCTGCATGGCCTCGCAGCTGCGCTGCTGCGGCAATGCGCGGATGGCGCGCTCCATGGCGCGGGCCTGATCTCTTGCGATCTCGGCATGACGCTCCTCGTGGCGTTTGATGTCACTCGACAATGCGTCCCATATCATCGACAGCTCCTTGCTGGCGCCTCTGCGGCTGTTCCAGCGCGGCAGGATGATCTGGGTGTGAACCGTGACCTTGACATTGCCGACGCGGCATCGGCCGTCATCCTGGATATAGGTGGCCTCGCCGCCGAAGCGGATCTTGGTGGCGCCGGGGTGGCGTGCCGACGAACCGCTCGCCGTCGGGCCGCGGCGGCTGAGTTCCCGGTCTAGCTCATCGGCGGTTTTGCCGTGGATGTCGAAATAGGAATAACTTTTCGATGCGATCACTTCAGCTGCCGCTGGACTGCTGAGGGAAAGAGCAATGGAAAAGGCGACAGGAAGGCACATATAGCGCATTGCAAGCGGCATTCTGAACGCAACCCATGTTGAAATCGGCAGGAGCTTGGGGCATAGCCACCGTAAGCGCAATATCGGATGGCGGCTTTTTTCGTCATCAATAGGACAAGTCTGGTGACAGGGCTCGAAGGCAGTTTCTGGCGTGTCGGCCATGGCCGGGAAATCGAACTCGGCCGTCGTTCGGCGATCATGGCGATCATCAATGTGACGCCGGACTCCTTCTCCGACGGCGGACGTTTTGAAACCGTCGATGCCGCCGTCGAACACGCATTGCAGGCGGTCAGCGACGGTGCTGCGATCGTCGATATCGGTGGCGAATCGACTCGGCCGGGTGCGGCGTCGGTCAGCCCTTCGGAAGAGCAGGCGCGGGTGTTGCCCGTGATCGAGACGCTGCGCGGTCGTACCGAGGCGCTGATCTCGATCGATACGTACCGTGCCGAGACGGCGCGGCTGGCGGTCGGCGCCGGCGCCCATATTGTCAACGACGTCTTCGGACTACAGAAAGATGCAGGTATCGCGGACGTGGCCGCGGCCACCGGGGCGGGGCTCTGCATCATGCATACCGGCCGCGACAGGGTCAAACTTGCCGATGTGATTGCCGACCAGACGTATTTCCTCGAACGGTCGCTGGCGATCGCCGCCGCGGCCGGAGTTACCAGCGACCGGATCGTGCTCGATCCGGGATTCGGCTTCGCCAAGGAGACGGCGGAGGAAAACCTGGAGCTAATGGCGCGGTTTTCCGAACTGTCGCGCTTCGGTCTGCCGCTGCTTGCCGGCACGTCACGCAAGCGCTTCCTCGGTGCGGTGACGGGGCGCGAGGCGCCGGAGAGGGACGCAGCGACGGCCGCATCAAGCGCGCTGCTCAGGCTTCAAGGGGCTGCGGTTTTCCGGGTGCACAATGTCGCAATCAACAGGGATGCGCTTGCTATCGCCGATGCTATGCTGAATGCGCGCCAGGAATTCGAGAGGAAGCGGCCGACATGACCACCTACACGATCACGCTGCAGAACTGCGCCTTCTTCGCGCGCCACGGTGTGCATGACGAGGAGGAATTCCTCGGTCAGCGCTTCTTCGTCGATGCCGAGCTCGATGTCGTCGCGGGCGAGGCGCTGGAAAGCGATTCGATCAACGACACCGTCAATTACGGCATTGCCTTTACGGTGATCGAGGAGATCGTCACCGGCAAGCGACGCTATCTCATCGAAGCCCTGGCGCTCGATATCGCCAAGGGCCTCTGTCAGACGTTCCCGCAGGTGCGGCGGGCGAAGATC
Source organism: Rhizobium atlanticum (assembly GCF_030182485.1). Taxonomy (NCBI): domain Bacteria; kingdom Pseudomonadati; phylum Pseudomonadota; class Alphaproteobacteria; order Hyphomicrobiales; family Rhizobiaceae; genus Rhizobium; species Rhizobium atlanticum. The sequence goes on along the minus strand of NZ_JAQJCJ010000010.1, from coordinate 186,765 downwards.
ACAGTGCGCAAGCCCAATGCGCCGGTGCCCGGCGTGCTCGATTTCGTGCAGGTGAGTGTTGAGCATTTTGCCTGAGGCTCCATCGCAATCGGCCACACTCGGCCTCGGCGGCAATATCGGCGATCCGGTAAAGGCGATGGCCACGGCGCTGCAGAGACTGGACGGGTGCGACGACTGTCGTGTCACCGCCGTGTCGCGGCTCTATCGCACGCCGCCGTGGGGTAAAACGGACCAATCGTTCTTCTTCAATGCCTGCGCTGCGGTCGAAACCCGGCTCCCTCCAGAGGCGTTGCTCGACGTTTGCCTGTCGATCGAGCGCGAGATGAAACGCGAGCGTATCGAGCGCTGGGGACCGCGTACGCTCGATATCGACGTGCTGACCTATGGCAATGTCGTCCAGCAGGCGCCGCGGCTGGAGTTGCCGCATCCCCGTATGACTGACCGCGGTTTCGTCCTGATGCCGCTTGCTGATATCGCCCCAGGCCTTCTCGTCAGGGGCCGGCCGGTCAGCGATTGGCTGCTCGAGGCGGACGTGACCGGCATCGAGGTCGCCGATGACAGCGGCGACTGGTGGCGGCGCGCCTGAAGCACGGATCCTAATACGCGACACGGCGGGAAACCCACCGCTTCAGGAAAATCCGTCATGCACCGTCTACTGGATGGAGCCGACGGCCATTTCGTCGACCTGACGAGTCAATGTCAGGCCGATGACCGGGATCATCTGGCTCTCGACTTTGACCGAGACGGTGACGTTCATCGTCTTGTCGTCACGCACGCGGGCGATCATTGCGCCGTTCAGTTTGGCGCGGTTGATGCCAACCACGACGGTATCCTCGGTGACGGCGCCGGAGACAACGTCAAGACCCTTTCCGGCGGCGCCGTCGAGGAATTTTCCCTTGTAGGTGGAGCCCGTCTGCGAGATGACGGCGGACATCGGCTGCTTGAAGACGCCGACGCGGCAGGTGCCGTCGAGCTTGATGCCGGCAGTGCCGTCGCCGGTGGGTTCACCGGTCAGGTTGCAGGTGAATTTCGTGCCCTTGTACTTGCCGGCGACGATCTCGCCGGGGCCCTTCCACGAGCCGGTGACGGATTCGAAGAAGGCCTTGTCGCGTGTTGCGGCCGTGGCTGCCGGAGCGACGTCTGCGACAGGAGACAATGCCGCGGCGGCGAGGCCGCATAAGAAGAGAAACTGGCGCGAATACATGGATTTTCCTTGGCAAACACCACTCACGAACTGGTGCCAAGTTTTGCCGAAGAATGGTTAATCCTTCCTTTCGATTGTGCCGAAATGCGAGGGATTGGATTTCTGTCATGCCGCGTGGATTTTAGGATCCGGCGGCTACAGTGTTGAATCTACTTAACTTCGCCAACTTCACCCAAGGGAAGGAGAGAGCTGCGGAATCGCCTCGTCGGTTAAGGATTGTTGCCGCGCGGCGACATTGAAGGTGTGAGATCGCCGATAAAATCGCCGATTCCCGGTCGCTTTACCGCGCGAAAGGCAAGTGGACGACAAAGATCCATCGCCGCGATTCCGATGCGAGCAGTCATCAGACCGTTGATCACGCCCTCGCCGAGTCGGGCCGATAGCTTTGAGGCCAGCCCGTGGCCGAGCACCTGCTGGACGAGACTGTCGCCGACAGCGATCGAGCCGGTGACGGCGAGGTGGGCCAGCACGTCACGCAGGAGGCGGAACATGCCGAGCGTGCCGGGGCGGCCTCCGTAGAGCTCGGCCATGGCGCGGATGAGGCGCACGGACTCGTAGAGCACATAAAGCAGATCGACGATCGCGCGCGGGCTGACGGCGGTGACGATCGAGACACGCTTGGAGGCGTTGACGATGAGCGCCCGCGCTTTGCGGTCGAGTGGGGCCAGCAGCTCGCGTTCGGCCAGGGCGATCAGATGCGGGGGGTCGATGACCTCACCCTCGGTCGCCTTCAGCGTCGCGCGGCCCTTCGATGTCTCGGGATTGGCCGCAAGACGCGTAGCGAGGCGCGCAACGACGGCGCGCGCTTTCGCCGGCCGTGTTTCGAGGATCGCCGCCTCTGCTTCCGCCTTGATCGCCTGAACAGCGGCAAGGCGCATCATGCCCGCGGTCTCGCGGATGACAAGGGCAAGCACGGCGAGGACGCCGATCGCCAGCACGCCAAGAGCTGCATAACCCAGCCAGTCGGCGCGGGTGAAGAGATCGCGGATCAGCCGGTCGGTCCAGAGGCCGATGCCGAGCGACAGCAGGATCCCGAAGGCGCCTAGTGCGATCTTACCGAAGGAGGAGCGCCGCTTGCGCGGTGTTGCCACCGGCACTGCGCTCGCATCCCTGTCCGGATTGATGAAGGGATCGTCCTCGTCGGGCGTCAAGACGATGTCGTCCGAGAAGCTTTCCGGTCTGCGTCGGCCTTGCTGTTGCCGGCCGTTGTCGCGCGGCACGGCAGCCCCATCCTCATAGGTGAAGGCGGCGGGTGGGCGGCGCGGCAAATCGGAGGGGGGCTTACTCATGCGAGACGGTCTCCGAACAGGAACTGCATGGCGCGGTCAAGGCGGATATGCGGCACAGACAGCTTGATGCCGCCGCCGGTCTCCTCGAGATGGGGTGGACGGAATCTGACAACGTTAACGTCGGGCAGGGTATCGGCGGTTTCGCCGGAGGCGATGCGGTCGAACAGACTTTCCGGATCCTGCGGCAGGTCTCCGGGGAAGATCGCGGTCTTTTTCTGACCGTCGAATCGCTCGCCGGCAATGGTCTCGCCCTCCATCGGCGTGCCGACGATGACAGGCAGCTCATGGCCGTCGCGTTTGACCGATGCCTCGCGCGTGGCGCGCACGGAAGCGAGCGCCATCACGTCAATGCCGGCTCCGGCCATGCCGATGCGGGCGATGGCGCGGTCGACGAGGCGGCGGGTCAGCGCATCGAGCCGATCATGGCTCTCATGATGCAGATGGTCGGCCTTGGTTGCGGCGACCAGCACGCGGTCGATGCGGCGCCCCAGCAGCGACGAGAGCAGCGAGTTGGTGCCGGGGCGGAAGCAGGCGAGCACATCGGTCAGCGCGCGCTCCAGATCCTGGACGGCTTCGGGGCCGCGGTTCATGGCCTGCAGCGCGTCGACCAGCACGATCTGGCGGTCGAGCCGGGCGAAATGCTCGCGGAAAAATGGTTTGACCACGACGGATTTATAGGCCTCGTAACGCCGCTCCATCATCGTCCAGAGCGAGCCGCGATCGGGACGTGTGCCCGGTGGCAGGACGAGCGGGGCGAAAGTCAGCGCCGGCGAGCCGTCGAGATCGCCGGGTAGAAGCAGGCGTCCGGGCGGCAAGGTTGATAGCGAGCGCTCGTCGGCCTTGCAGGCCTTGAGGTAATCCGCAAAGGCGGTGGCAAGCGCGCGGGCAGCCATCTCGTCGGCGCCGGCATTTATATCGGCGGCACGGGTCAGCGCCAACCATTGCCGCGACAGTTCGGAGCGCACGCCGATTTGCGCAAGCGCGATCGTTTCCTCGCTGAAGGTGCGGTAATCCTTGCCGAGCAGCGGCAGGTCGAGCAGCCATTCCCCTGGATAATCGACGATATCGATTGACAGCCGGCCGGGCGAGAACAGGCGGTTCCAGCCGCTGGCGCTCTGATAATCGAGCGTGATGCGCAGTTCGGAAATGGCGCGAGTGGAATCCGGCCAGACGCGATCCTTCACCAGCGCCCGGATATGATCCTCATATTGGAAACGGGGCACAGCGTCATCTGGCTGCGGCTCCAGCCGCACGGCTGAAACGCGCCCCGACTGCACCGGCTCGAACAGCGGCAGCCGGCCGCCATGCAGGAGATTGTGAACAAGCGAGGAGATGAAGACCGTCTTGCCGGAACGGGAGAGGCCGGTGACGCCGAGCCGCACGGTCGGATTGACGAGGCCGCTTGCCCTGTCGGCGAGATTATCAAACGCGATGCGCGCGTTGTCGGCGAGGGATGTCAGGCGTGGCGGCAAGGCGCAATTCCGGTTGATGACTGCCGGCAATATAGGAAGACTGCGTCGCCTGAAAAAGAAGCGCAGCGAAAGACTTCAGACGACGAGGAAATCGATAAGACGCCAGCCGCTTGCGGAAGCGTCAAAATCGACAACGGCGAGGCCCGCCGTCGGAAAGCCGGCGGGAAGTGCGTTCACCATAGCCTCGTGGCCGATCAGCGCCTCAAGCGCCTGCTCGATCGTCGGGTTGTGGCCGATCAGCATGACGGCGGCCTTATCCTGCGCATCGACGATCTCGACATAGGTATCGACCGTGGCGTTGTAGAGCGAGTCGATGTAATTCACGTCCAGTGCCACACCCATCGCCCGATGGACGGCATCGGCGGTGTCGCGGCAGCGCAGCGCCGTCGAACTGATCAAAAGATCGGGACGGTAGCCCTTGTCGGCGGCTTTGTCGGCGATAACCTCGGCATCGCCGTAACCTTTTTCGTTGAGCGGCCGGTCGAAATCGCGCTGTCCGGGTTCGGCCCAGGCGGCCTCGGCATGACGCAGGAGATAGATGCGATTGGGCGGAGGTAGCGGTACGGTCATGGGCAAATCCAGGATCGGCGGGTCTTTTCAGTAGCGGTTGCGATCCTCCGCCGTCAACCGCCAGCCATGCCGCAACGCCCCAAAACGTGGCCGAAAACACGGCGTTTTGAAGACGAGACGAAAATTGCGGCCGCGAATAATCATGAGAAAATAGTCCGTTAGCTGAAAATTGTAACAGATTTAAAAATCTGTTTAGCTGTCGTATTTGGCTTGAATCGCAGCTAGCGCTTGGGATATACACCCCGCCAGATGAGATGTTCTTCAGGAGAATCGCGTTGAGTGAGAAGATCGATCTTAGCAATTACGTTCCCTCGGAAGAGGAAGAATTCATGAACGTAAACCAGCGTGCCTACTTCAGGGCAAAGCTGGTCGCCTGGAAAAACGATATCCTTAGAGAAGCGCGCGAAACACTCGACCATCTGGCCGAGGAAAGCGCAAACCATCCCGATCTCGCCGACAGGGCGTCCTCGGAAACCGACCGGGCGATCGAACTTCGCGCCCGCGACCGGCAGAGAAAATTGATCTCCAAGATCGACGCGGCGCTGCAGCGCATCGAAGACGGCACCTACGGCTATTGCGAGGAAACCGGCGAACCGATCGGTCTCAAGCGTCTCGACGCCCGCCCGATCGCGACGCTGTCGATCGAGGCGCAGGAGCGCCACGAACGTCGCGAAAAGGTCTACCGCGACGAATGACCATCCCCATGCAGAGATGAGACAAATTCAGCGCCGCGATCCGATCGCGGCGCTTTTTGTTGAGTCATCTCTCGGCGTGTCGAAGAAGAGGTTACGGGCAAGCGTCGGTCGCCAGAGCTTTCCAGATTGGTTCCCGCTCCGCCTGCGTGGGGAGATCGATTGTGACGAGGGTGCCATTCATGATCCGCCGTCGCATGATGTCGGCCCGGTCGGGCTCTGTTCGACAGAGGCCCCGATCGTGAAGAGCCTGGAGGCGGGAGCGTGACATTTTCAACTCGCCGGCCAGCAGCCGATCCAGGCGTATGCTCGTTGGAAACGGAGCCGCCAGTTCGATTTCCAGGCTCGTCCAGCCTCCGGTCTTGTGCCGGATCTCCTTGGCGATGTCGAAATCGGCGAACTCGTCCACACGCTGTGACTTGCGCCGCAGCGCATCAAGATTGAAGGTTTCCGCCCGAATCCAGTCCGGGTCGTTGGACTGCAGCGCGTCGAGAATCATCGGATCGACGTCTCGAATATTCCGGCGTTCGAAGATCGGGCGGTTCCATGTCCTTTCGCAGATCAGGCATTTGTAAATCAGCCAGGCGTCGAGCTTGCGACCGTTGGCATTGAGCCGGACCTTGCCGCTGGATCGGAAAGCTCTGAGGCCCCCGCATCCACCGCAGGCAATCCATGGCTGGGGCGCCGTTTTGGGAGTGATGGTCCATCGGACCCGAAGTGTCTTGCACATATCGTCTTGGTCTTCCCGTTCGGAAGTCCACCAAGATGGTGCATGAGAAAACCCTTGCGGGCGCGGTATGGCGATGTTGTGGGCGGCTGAAGAGCTGAGACAGCGGAGCTGCACATGGCACATTGTAACAATGCCAAACCGGTCTCTCGCCACCACCCGATGAACATGTTCGCAAGCCGCCAGCGCATCACTTGCGGCTACACGGGTGAAACTGGGGTGAGACCGGTATTTACTTAGGCAAAGTCTACCTCGGATGCGCCAATGCTCTTCAACCTGACCGATAGCAAATGATCGGCGTGATAGGGAGTCCCCAAGGCGTCGGCGAGGTGAAAGCCGCAGCATTGCGGCTTTTATGCAACTTAATGACGAAGCTAACGGATGACAACCGAGATGTAAGCGTTTGTCTTACTTGTCGCGATTGACGCTCATTTCGCCGAAGATGCGGGCGACTTCTTTCTGCAGGTCGGTGTCGGCACCGGTGATGGGGGCAAGCTCGGGATCACGGCGCGGCTGGTTGGCCGGCTGCGGTGCGGCCTGGCGAGGGGCCTGATTTGCCGGGGCCGGCACGATCCGCTCGGCCGTCAGATTGTTCGACATTTCCTCTTCCAACACCCGTTGGAAATCACGGCGGATCGCCGCTGCCGATTGCGCAGCCGCATCATCCTCGGCGGCAGCGGTGCGCGGCGCCGGCATATCCGGGGCGGAGACCTCGGGCTCGATGCGCTGTTGCGGCAGCACGCGCTGTCGGGCGGCATCCAGGATTTCGGCGGCGCTTGCGGTATCCCGGAACGATGCCGGTTGCGTGCTGGCGGGAGCAGAGGGGCGCTCCGGGGTGCGCGGCTGGGGCGAGGCAGCGCGCAGGGGTTGGTCGCGTTCGGCCGATAGAGGTGCCGTCGCCGGTTCTGGCGGAAGAGGGCTGGTGGCAACCGGCGGCGGTATGGTGGGCAGGGCCGATGGTTCGGGGCGGGGCCGCGGCTCCGACGCGGGCGCAGCGAAGGCGGGCTCGGCGGCCGGCTCGGTGCCGGGGGTGACCGGCGCACGGGCGGTGGAAACAGGCGGTGTTTCCGACCGGGGGACTGCGATCGGCCGCTCGGCGGCAGGCTCCGGGCGTGAGAGGCTTTCCGGCTGTTCGGACTTCTCCGGCAGGATGCGGCTTTCAATGACGATATCGGTCGGGCCACCGATCATGATAAGATGCTCGACATCATCTCGGCGCACCAGCACCAGCCGGCGGCGGGCGTCGACGGCTGCCGCATCCAGCACCTGCAGGCGGGGCTGACGGTTGCGGCCGCCGCGTACGAAGGGCGAAGGGGCGCGACCTCGCATCAGCCAGAGTGCAAGAATGAGCAAGAGGAGCGCCAGGCCGACGCCACCGGCCGCAAGCAGGAAACGGCTGCCATAGGCTGCGACAAGATCATCGAACATGGTCACTCACTCCATTTCATTCGGCACATATTGACGACTTTTCCGTTCCTTAGGCAAGGGCAGCCGGTCCTGTCCAGCCATGCACGAACGCGATTTCGTGTTATGCCGAATTGCAGTTGCCGGCTTCGGGCGGGACGCTGCCGCAGGTATCCGGCGCAGATGGCGCTCTTGCCTGTGAATTCAAGCGGTCTTGCCGGCGACCGGTGTTTTTGCCGGCGTGGCAAATTGCTAAGAAGGAAAGAGCGCCTGATTCCCGCTTCTTGTTCGTGCTACGAGGTGGGAAAGGCTTATGCGAGGAATATATGACGAAACCGCGTCAGGTCGACGACTATAACGCACCGCTTGTGGATCGTGGGGGGCGTTCTGGCACGGTTTTGCGCATTCTTCTCCTGGCGCTCGTGCTGATCGCGGCCGCAGGGGCTTTTGTCGTCTTCAAGCGATCGCTCGACAACGAGATGGTGCTCGGCGGTCTCGGCGTTCTCGCCATGGTCGGCATCTTCTTCCTGGTATCTTCCGTTATCGGCTTCATCGAGGTGATGCCGCAGCGCCAGTCCGACAGCTTGGCGCGCGCCTTCCTCAACAGCCACCCGGACGGCACGCTGATCACCGACGAAAAGGGCCGGATCATCTATGCCAACGCCGCCTATGGCGCGCTCACCGGCGCGCGCAAGGCAACAGAAGTGCAGACGCTGGAAACGCTGCTGTCGCGGCACCGCGAATCCAACGAGGCGCTCTACCGGCTGATCAATGGTCTGCGCGAGGGCAAGGAGGGCCGGGAGGAATTCCGCCTGCTGCGCGCCGTCGGGCCCGGCAGCAACAGCTCGGGCGCGCATTGGTACCGGCTGAAGGTGCGGCTGCTGCAGCCGGAGGATGGTGGCGGCAAGCCGCTGCAGATCTGGCAGATCACTGACATCACCGCCGAACGCGACGATCAGGAGCGCTTCTTCAAGGAGCTGCAGAATGCGATCGATTATCTCGACCACGCGCCGGCCGGCTTCTTCTCCGCCGGCAGGAAGGGCGAGATCTTCTACCTGAACGCGACGCTTGCAGAGTGGCTGGGCCTCGACCTAACCAAGTTCCTGCCGGGCTCGATGTCGATCGGCGACCTGGTGGCGGGCGAGGGGCTGGCGCTGATCCAATCGGTGCAGGCCGAGCCCGGCCTGAAAAAAACCGTGACGCTGGATCTCGATCTGCGCAAGACCAACGGCCAGAGCCTGCCGGTGCAGATCATCCATAGCGTCACCTCAATGCGCGACGGGGCGCCCGGTGAAAGCCGGACGATCGTGCTGGCGCGCGAAAAGAGCAGCGAGAGCGGCCAGTCGGCTTCGGCGGCCGCCATGCGCTTTACCCGCTTTTTCAACAATACACCGATGGCAATCGCCTCGGTCGACGGCGACGGACGCATCCTGCGCACCAACGCGCCGTTCCTCAAGCTGTTCTCCGGCATCGTCTCGCGCGACGACCTGGAAACGGCGCCATATCTGGAAACGATCGTGCAGGAGAGCGATCGGCCGCAACTAGCCGCGGCGCTGACGGCCGCCAAGGACCGGCAGAGCGACATCCCGCCGCTCGACACCCGCACGCCGACAGACGAGGCGCGCTATTTCCGCTTTTATGTCAACGCCGTTATCGACCAGAGCGACGAGGCGCCGGAGGAGGCGGCGATCGTCTATGCCGTCGAGGTGACCGAGCAGAAGGCGCTGGAAGCGCAGATGGCGCAGACGCAGAAGATGAACGCTGTCGGAACGCTGGCCGGCGGTATCGCGCATGATTTCAATAACGTCCTGACGGCGATCCTGCTTTCTTCCGATCACCTGCTGCTGCAGGCGCGTCCTTCCGATGCAAGCTTCGCCGATCTGATGGAGATCAAGCGTAACGCCAACCGCGCCGCGGTGCTGGTGCGCCAGTTGCTCGCCTTCTCACGCAAGCAGACAATGCGGCCTTCGGTGCTGAACCTCACCGATGTCGTCGGCGACCTGCGCATGCTGGTCGACCGACTGCTCTCCGGCACCAATGTCAAGCTCGATGTGCAATATGGCCGCGATCTCTGGCCCGTCAAAACAGACCTTTCGCAATTCGAGCAGGTGCTGATCAATCTCTGCGTCAATGCGCGCGACGCCATGCCTGACGGCGGCACGCTGACGCTGCGCACCCGCAATTTGACCGCAGCCGAGGTTGCGGCCTTCAATTACTCCTACATGCCGGCCGAGGACATGGTGCTGGTCGAAGTCGCCGATACTGGTACAGGCATCGCGCCGGAGATCATGGACAAGATTTTCGAGCCCTTCTTCACCACCAAGGATGTCGGCAAGGGCACCGGGCTTGGTCTCGCCATGGTCTACGGCATCGTCAAGCAATCGGGCGGCTACATCCAGCCGGAATCCGAAGTCGGCAAAGGCACGACCTTCCGGGTCTTCCTGCCGCGCCACATCCCAGAACCGGCGATTGCCGCGGAGGCGGGTTCAATCGACAACGCCATCAATGAAGTCCCAGCCGCGCCGGCGGTGGCCGCGCAGCAGCCGGAGGACCTGACCGGCTCGGCCGTCGTCCTTCTCGTAGAAGACGAGGAAGCGGTGCGCCGCGGCGGCAAGCGCATGCTGGAAACGCGCGGCTACACCGTGCATGAGGCTGGCTCGGGCGTCGAGGCGCTGAGCATCATGGAGGACCTCGAGGGCAAGGTCGACATCGTCGTTTCCGACGTGGTGATGCCTGAAATGGACGGCCCGACGCTGCTGCGCGAGTTGCGTAAGAACTATCCCGACCTGAAATTCATCTTCGTTTCCGGCTATGCCGAGGACGCCTTCGCCCGCAATCTGCCGCCGGATGCGAAATTCGGATTTTTGCCGAAGCCGTTCTCGCTGAAGCAGCTTGCCGTGGTGGTGAAGGAAACGTTGGATAGCTGATTACGGCTTAATGGTTTGCGGAGAGGCACACTATGTGGCACCCCCCTCTGCCCTGTCGGGCATCTCCCCCACAGGTGGGGAGATCGGCTGGGCGCGATGGATTTCTCAAACAACTGCCGTATGATTGTGCCGCTACTGTAGCGAGGGAACGATGGCCCGGCCTCTTGCCGATCTCCACCCTTGTGAGGGAGATGTCCGGCAGGACAGAGGGGGGTGTGCCACACGGCCAACCCTCTCTGAAAATCCTCAAGCCGATAAAACGAACCCACCAATTACTCACCCAACGCCACGGCAATCTCTGCCGCAAGCCGCGCATTGTTTTCCACCAGCGCGATATTCGTCTTCAGGCTCTGGCCGTCCGTCAGGTCGAAAATGGTGGAGAGTAGATAGGGCGTCACCGCCTTGCCGGTGATTTCGTCGCGTTCGGCACTATCAAGCGCCCGCTCGATATAGATCTCCATCTCCTCACGCGCGATTTCGTCGGCTTCCGGCACCGGATTGGCGACGAGCATGCCGCCGTCGATGCCGAGCTGTTCGCGCACCGTCTGGAAATTGGCGATGGCCGCCGGGCTGTTCAGCGAGAGCGGGCTGCGGATACCTGATGAACGCGACCAGAAGGCGGGGAATTCTTCGCTCTCATAGGTGACCACAGGTACGCCGCGGGTCTCCAGCACTTCAAGCGTCTTTGGAATGTCAAGGATCGCCTTGGCGCCGGCGCAGACGACGATAACGCCGGTGCGCGCCAATTCCTCAAGATCGGCTGATATATCGAAGCTTTCCTCAGCGCCGCGATGCACGCCGCCGATGCCGCCTGTGGCAAAGACACGAATGCCGGCGCGGGCCGCCGCGATCATCGTCGCAGCAACCGTCGTTGCGCCCGTGCGCCGTTCGGCGATTGCGAAGGCGAGATCGGCGCGTGACACCTTCATGACCTCCTTTGCCTTGGCAAGCTGCTCCAGTTGCGCAGCTTCAAGGCCGATATGAAGGGTGCCGTGGATGACCGCGATCGTCGCCGGCACCGCGCCCTGTTCGCGAATGATCGTCTCGACGCTGCGCGCCATTTCGATATTGCCGGGATAGGGCATGCCATGGGTGATGATGGTCGATTCCAGCGCCACCAGTGGTGCGCCGCGCTGCTTGGCGCTGGCGACCTCCTTCGAATAGGCGATCGGCAGAAGAGGGGAGATGGGCTTGGTCATGGTCTTATCCTGTGATCGGCAGAGCATGATACCAAAAGCGTGGGCGGCTTTCGAAACGGCATCTTGCTCAACTCTTTAATTCAGCCGCTTCAATGCAGAATTCTGACCTTGGGAACAAGGGCAAGCGCCTCATTCAAGAGATTCGGAGTCAGATTTTCGTTGACGGCGTGCCGTGACTGCACCGTGAGCGCTGCCGCCGCCGCGCCGTAGCGAACGGCCTCCTCAAGCGGCAGGCCTGATATCAAGGCGGCGAGCGTGCCGGCGGCAAGGGAATCGCCGGCGCCGGTAACATCGGCGACGGTTTCGGCGATTGGCGGCTGCAGCGCCACGGCGCGGTCTTTGCAAATCGCAACGAGTTCGCGCCGTCCGCGGGTGACGACGGCGTTTCTGATGCCGATCTCATTCAGGAGCGGCGGCCAACCGCCCGAATCCTCCGGCTGCAAGCCGGTAACGGCGGCGGCTTCGGCCTCGTTCAGGAACAGATAATCGATATCCCTAATGCAGGGTTTCAGCCGGACCACCTTGGCCGGCGAGATGGCGATGGCCGCAACGGGTTTGGCCAGGGAGTTCGCCTTGGCGACGATCGCCGCGATTGTCTCTTCCGGCAGATTGGCGTCGACGAGAATGAAATCATGGGCGGCGAAGGCCTCGCGCACCCAGCGGATGGACAGGCGCCGCGGCACGAAGAAACGGTAGAGATCCATGTCGGCAAGGGCGATCACGAGGTCGCCGTTCTTCTCGATGATCGCCGTATAGCTCGGTGTCTTGCGGTCGAGGAAGACGAAGGGCCGGTCGTCGATTCCGGCGAAATCGGCAGCTTCGCCGACCATTTCGCCGATGGGATCGCCGCCGCGCGGCGAGATCATCGTCACGTGAAAACCCAGTCTTGCAAGGTTACGCGCTGCGTTGAAACCGCCGCCGCCCGGCTCCTCGAACCAGGTGCCGGGATTGCTGGCGCCTGGCGCCGTTTCGCCGGAGATGCGGCCACGCCTGTCGATATGGGCACCGCCGAGAACGAGAATCTTTTTCATCAACTTACCCGGGATCATAAAGTGCGAAGGGCGAATCGATGCTCATTGCCCGGCCGCAGCAAAGCTTGCGCAGAGGGTCTAAGCCGTTGCTTTGCATCGATAAAACAAATGTAGAACACGGACCGTTTTACCTTTTTCTTTCAAATGTTTGTGCGCCTATTGCGGGAATGGAACAAATAGGGTACAAACTCGACATTGCTTGAGCGGCTTCAATAACCTAAAGGTGGATCGGATGTCTCAGAATACATTGCGGCTGGTAGAGGACAAATCGGTGGACAAAAGCAAGGCGCTTGAAGCGGCACTCTCACAGATAGAGCGGTCGTTCGGCAAGGGCTCGATCATGAAACTCGGCTCCAACGAGAACGTCGTCGAGATCGAGACGGTTTCGACGGGCTCGCTTGGTCTCGATATCGCGCTCGGAATTGGCGGCTTGCCGAAGGGCCGCATCATTGAAATCTATGGGCCGGAAAGCTCGGGCAAAACAACGCTTGCGCTGCAGACCATTGCGGAATCGCAGAAGAAGGGCGGCATCTGCGCCTTCGTCGATGCCGAACACGCGCTCGATCCAGTCTATGCCCGTAAGCTTGGCGTCGATCTGCAGAATCTGCTGATCTCGCAGCCAGATACCGGAGAGCAGGCGCTCGAAATCACCGACACGCTGGTGCGCTCCGGCGCCGTCGACGTTCTCGTCGTCGACTCGGTCGCCGCGCTGACGCCACGCGCCGAAATCGAAGGCGAGATGGGCGACAGCCTGCCGGGCATGCAGGCCCGCCTGATGAGCCAGGCGCTGCGCAAGCTGACCGCGTCGATCTCCAAGTCGAACTGCATGGTGATCTTCATCAACCAGATTCGCATGAAGATCGGCGTCATGTTCGGTTCTCCGGAAACGACGACCGGCGGCAATGCGCTGAAATTCTATGCCTCCGTGCGCCTCGACATTCGCCGCATCGGCTCGGTCAAGGAGCGCGAAGAGGTGGTCGGCAACCAGACCCGCGTCAAGGTAGTCAAGAACAAGATGGCGCCCCCCTTCAAGCAGGTCGAGTTCGACATCATGTACGGCGAAGGCGTGTCGAAGACGGGCGAGCTCGTCGACCTCGGCGTCAAGGCCGGCATCGTCGAGAAGTCGGGCGCCTGGTTCTCCTATAACAGCCAGCGTCTCGGCCAGGGTCGCGAAAACGCCAAGACCTTCCTGCGTGACAATCCGGATCTCGCCCGCGAGATCGAGCTGGCGCTGCGCCAGAATGCCGGCCTAATCGCCGATCGTTTCCTGCAGAATGGTGGTCCGGATGCCGATGACGGCGATGCTGCCGCTGAGATGTAATTTTCGCGCTTGAACTTGATTTGAAATCTCAGCCGGCCGCATTCCCTCATCAGAATGCGGCCGGTTTTGTTTGTCGGCTGGACAGTGGCGGAGGCGAACGTTAAAAGCCGATGGATTTGAATTTATCTGCCTACGGCAGCATTGAAGGGCATAGAATGAGCGGCGTAAACGACATCCGGTCGACCTTCCTCGACTATTTCAAGAAGAACGGCCACGAGATCGTTCCGTCCAGTCCGCTCGTGCCGCGCAACGACCCGACGCTGATGTTCACCAATGCCGGCATGGTGCAGTTCAAGAACGTCTTCACCGGCTTGGAAAAACGTCCTTATGCAACCGCGACAACCTCGCAGAAATGCGTGCGCGCCGGCGGCAAGCATAACGACCTCGACAATGTCGGCTATACCGCGCGTCACCTGACCTTCTTCGAGATGCTCGGCAATTTCTCCTTCGGCGACTATTTCAAGGAGAATGCGATCGAGCTGGCATGGAAGCTCGTGACCGAAGGCTTTGACCTGCCGAAACATCGCCTGCTGGTGACCGTCTATTCCGAAGACGAGGAAGCAGCGGCTTTGTGGAAGAAGATCGCCGGTTTCTCCGACGACAAGATCATCCGCATCCCGACCTCCGACAATTTCTGGCAGATGGGCGATACCGGACCCTGCGGACCCTGCTCGGAAATCTTCATCGACCAGGGCGAGAATGTCTGGGGCGGCCCTCCCGGTTCGCCTGAGGAAGACGGCGACCGGTTCCTGGAATTCTGGAACCTGGTTTTCATGCAGTTCGAGCAGACCGAGCCGGGGGTTCGCAATCCGCTGCCGCGTCCGTCGATCGACACCGGCATGGGTCTGGAACGCATGGCCTGCATCCTTCAGGGCGTTCAGAGCGTCTTCGATACAGATCTTTTCCGCACGCTGACCGGCACAATCGAGGATACGATAGGAGTCAAGGCGGAAGGCAGCGCCAGCCACCGCGTCATCGCCGACCATCTGCGTTCCTCGGCCTTCCTGATTGCCGATGGCGTGCTGCCGTCGAATGAGGGCCGCGGCTATGTGCTGCGCCGTATCATGCGTCGCGCCATGCGGCACGCCCAGCTTCTCGGCGCCAAGGAGCCGCTGATGTATAAGCTGCTGCCGACGCTGGTGCAGGAGATGGGCCGCGCCTATCCGGAGCTCGTGCGGGCCGAGGCGCTGATCTCGGAGACGCTGAAGCTCGAAGAAGGTCGCTTCCGCAAGACGCTGGAGCGCGGCCTGTCGCTGCTGTCGGATGCGACCGCTGATCTCGGCAAGGGCGACATGCTGGATGGCGAGACCGCCTTCAAGCTTTACGACACCTACGGCTTCCCGCTCGACCTGACGCAAGACGCCCTGCGCGCTCGCGAGATCGGCGTCGACATAGCTGGTTTCACCGATGCCATGGAGCGCCAGAAGGCCGAAGCCCGGTCGCACTGGGCCGGCTCCGGCGAGAAGGCGACCGAAACCGTCTGGTTCGAGCTCAAGGAAAAGTATGGTGCAACCGAGTTCCTCGGTTATGACACAGAGAGCGCTGAAGGCGTGGTGCAGGCGATCGTCAAAGCCAGTGCCGTGGCCGACGAAGCCAAGGCCGGCGACAAGGTGCAGATCGTCGTCAACCAGACGCCTTTCTATGGAGAATCCGGTGGTCAGATGGGCGATACGGGCGTCATCTCCTCTGACCATGGCAAGATCGAGATATCGGACACACAGAAGAAGGGGGAGGGCCTCTTCGTGCATTCCGGCACGGTCGTCGAAGGTGCATTCAAGACCGGCGATGCTGTCGTTCTGACTGTCGACCATGCCCGCCGTTCGCGCCTGCGCGCCAACCATTCGGCGACCCACCTGCTGCACGAGGCGCTGCGCGAAGTGCTCGGCACCCATGTCGCGCAGAAGGGCTCGCTGGTTGCGCCCGAGCGTCTGCGCTTCGACGTTTCGCACCCCAAGCCGATGTCGGCCGAGGAGTTGAAGGTCGTCGAGGACATGGCAAACGAGATCGTTCTGCAGAATGCCCCCGTCACGACCCGCCTGATGAGCGTTGATGACGCGATCGCCGAAGGCGCAATGGCGCTCTTCGGCGAGAAATACGGCGATGAGGTGCGCGTCGTTTCGATGGGCACGGGTCTGCACGGCGCGAAGACCGACAAGCCTTACTCGGTCGAACTCTGCGGTGGTACGCATGTGTCGGCCACCGGCCAGATCGGGCTCGTCCGTATCCTCGGCGAAAGTGCAGTCGGCGCCGGCGTCCGTCGTATCGAAGCCGTGACCGGTGAAACGGCGCGTGAATATCTTGCCGAGCAGGACGAGCGCGTAAAGACGCTCGCGGCGTCGCTCAAGGTGCAGCCGTCGGAAGTCCTGTCGCGCGTCGAGGCGCTTATCGACGAGCGCCGCAAGCTCGAGAAGGAATTGGCCGACGCCAAGCGTAAACTCGCCATGGGCGGCGGGCAGGGCAACTCGGCCGATGCCGTGCGCGAAGTTGCCGGCGTCAAGTTCCTCGGCAAGGCTATATCGGGCGTCGACCCCAAGGATCTGAAGGGCCTCGCCGACGACGGCAAGACCAGCATCGGCTCCGGCGTCGTCGCCCTCGTCGGCGTGTCCGACGACGGCAAGGCGAGCGCAGTGGTTGCGGTGACGTCGGATCTCGTTCAGCGCTACAGCGCTGTCGACCTCGTCCGCATCGCCTCGGCTGCTCTCGGCGGCAAGGGGGGCGGCGGCCGCCCCGACATGGCCCAGGCCGGCGGCCCCGACGGATCGAAGGCTGATGACGCCATAGAGGCCGTGGCTTTGGCGCTCGCCGGCTGATCATCAGATCTGCGGGATTTTCAAACGGCGGAGGCTCGGCTTCCGCCTTTTTTCGCTTCAGCTTCCGCAGCAGGTCCGCAGGATTTGTCAATTCGATATATGGTTGTCTGTGGTCGTTCGGTTTGCATAAGGCTTTGACATGAACGGCGGCACGGCATGGGCGCTTTACGAGACCCGTCTAAGACGGGTTTCGGCCTACATTCACGACCATCTCGATGAAGAGCTGGATATGGAACGTCTGGCCGAGATCGCCTGTTTGTCGAGCTATCACTGGCACAGGATTTACCGGGCGATCTATGGCGAGACGCTGGCGGCCACCGTCAAGCGGCTCAGGCTGCATCGCGCCGCGGGCGAGATCGTCCGCACGGAGCTTGCCGTCAGTGGTATTGGGAAGCGATCAGGCTATCCCAATCTCCAATCTTTCAACCGCATCTTCAAATCGGTCTATGGCATGCCGCCGGCGCGCTACCGGAAAGAGGGAAGCCATGCATCGTTCCAACCCTCACCTAACGGAAAGTCCAAAGCCATGTTTGATGTTACCTTGCCGCAGATCGAGCCGATCGAGCTGGTCGGCGTCGCCCACACCGGGTGGTTCCTACATGCAGATCGGCAAAGCCTTCGAAACATTGTTCGGCACGCTTTACGCCCGCGGCCTTGCCAAGCCGGATATGCGGATGATCGGCGTCTATCTCGACGATCCCGACATCGTGCCGGCCGAAAAACTGCGCTCCATCGCCTGCGTCACCAGCACCCCAGGAGTTCCCACCGAAGCGCCGTTCGAGCGACATAAGATCGAGGGTGGCAACTATGCCGTCCTGCGCCATAAGGGTCCTTATGCGGACATGTATAAGGCCTATCAGTGGCTTTATTCCGAATGGCTGCCGAACTCGGGACGACAGTTGAAGGACAGTGTCATGTTCGAGGAATATCTCAACAATCCGCGCGATGTGCCGCCCACAGAACTGATGACAGATATTCACATGCCGCTTGCCTGACGGCTGGATCCCGGCGCCGCGTTCCGGACGTCGCGCCGGATCGACAGTCAGGCAGCCTGCATCGTCTTGCCGGCCTCGTCGTCCAATGCGTTCGCGCGTTTGTAGGCCTCGCGCTCGCTGATGCGGCCGAAATAGTCGATGAAGGCCTGGCGCTTCTCGATGCTGCCGAAACCGAGACCCCAGCCGATATGCGCACCGACATAGACGTCGGCGGCGGTAAAGCGCTCGCCGGTGACGTAGGTCGATTGGGAGACCGCCATCTCAAGTGTATTCATGACGTCGCCGAAACCGCCGCAACCGGCCATGCGTAGGCGTTCCGCAGGGATTTCGAAGCCGAGCGCCTTCATCGTCACCGCCGATTCCAGGGGGCCGGCAGCAAAGAACATCCAGCGGTAATAGCGGGCGCGTTCCTCCGGCCTCGGCGCCAGGCCCTTTTCCGGGAAAGTTTCTGCCAGATAGGCGCAGATCGCTGCACATTCGGTGACGACGGTGTCGCCGTGGCGGATTGCCGGCACTTTGCCCATTGGATTGACCCGAAGATATTCCGGCGCCTTCATGGTTTCGCCGAAAGTCAGCAGCTCGGTACGATAGGGCTGGCCGATCTCCTCCAGCATCCAACGCGCGATGCGGCCGCGCGACATCGGGTTCGTATAGAATACCAGCTCTTCGCTCATGACGTCCTCCTCGTGACGCTGTTGTGCGGAATCAATAGCGCGGCGAAGTCTTTGTGCAAGCCCGGAGCTAGAGCGCTTTGCGGTACTGGATGAAACCCGAGCGCTCGGCGATCCTGTCGTAGAGGCGCCGCGCGGTCGCATTGCTTTCATGAGTCATCCAGTAAAGCCTGCCGGCACCCGTTGAGCGGGCAAGCTCGGCGACGCCTTCGATCAGTGCGGCTCCGGTGCCGAGCCCGCGTTGACTGTTTTCGACATAGAGATCCTGCAGATAGCAGGTCCATTGCGGCAGCCAGCAGGAGCGATGGAAGATGGCATGCACGATGCCGACGAGGCGGCCGTCTTCGTCGAAGGCGCCAAGCGCATGCATGGGTTCGTCGGGATCGTGGAAGCGCGTCCAGGTAAGATCGGTCGTCTCGGCCGGGATAACCACTTCGTAGAACCGCTGGTAAGCTGCCCATAAGGGCTCCCAGGCGGCACGATCTGAAGGTTTGAGCGGGTGCACGGTCACCGTCATTTTCTCTCCCAAATGAAAACGGCGGGGAAATCCCCGCCGTTCAATGCTATTGCGAAAAGACGGGCTTATGCCATTGCCTTCTGCAGGTTCTGGTCGATCTTGTCGAGGAAAGCGGTGGTCGAGAGCCACGGCTGATCGGGGCCAATCAGCAGCGCCAGGTCCTTGGTCATGAAGCCGGATTCGACGGTGTCGACGCAGACCTTTTCCAGCGTAGAGGCGAACTTGGCGAGTTCGGCATTGTCGTCGAGCTTGGCGCGGTGGGCGAGGCCTCGGGTCCAGGCGAAGATCGACGCGATCGAATTCGTCGAGGTTTCCTGGCCCTTCTGGTGCTGGCGGTAGTGGCGGGTGACCGTGCCATGAGCCGCTTCGGCTTCGACCGTCTTGCCGTCCGGCGTCAGCAGAACCGAGGTCATCAGGCCGAGCGAGCCGAAGCCCTGGGCGACGGTATCGGACTGAACATCGCCGTCATAATTCTTGCAGGCCCAGACATAACCGCCGGACCACTTCAGGGCGGAAGCGACCATGTCGTCGATCAGGCGGTGTTCGTAGGTGATGCGGGCTTCCTTGAACTGATCCTTGAATTCGGTCTCGTAGACTTCCTCGAAGATGTCCTTGAAGCGGCCGTCATAGGCCTTGAGGATGGTGTTCTTGGTCGAAAGATAGACCGGCCACTTGCGCATCAGGCCGTACATCATCGAGGCGCGGGCGAATTCGCGGATCGATTCATCAAGGTTGTACATGGCCATGGCAACCCCGGCGCCCGGCGCGTTGAAGACTTCCTTTTCGATGACGGTGCCGTCTTCGCCGACGAACTTAATCGTCAGCTTACCCTTGCCGGGGAATTTGAAGTCGGTGGCGCGATACTGGTCGCCGAATGCATGGCGGCCGACGACGATCGGCTGCGTCCAGCCGGGAACGAGGCGCGGTACGTTGCGGCAAATGATCGGCTCGCGGAAGATGACGCCGCCGAGGATGTTGCGGATCGTGCCGTTCGGGCTCTTCCACATTTCCTTGAGGTTGAATTCCTTCACGCGGGCTTCATCAGGCGTAATGGTCGCGCACTTGATGCCGACACCGTACTTCTTGATGGCGTTGGCGGCGTCGACCGTGACCTGGTCGTTGGTGGCGTCGCGATTTTCGACCGAGAGGTCGTAATAGTCGATGTCGAGGTCGAGATACGGATGGATCAGCTTATCCTTGATGAGCTGCCAGATGATGCGCGTCATTTCATCGCCGTCGAGATCGGCGACGGGATTAGCGACCTTGATCTTCTTCATGTATCTGCCTCGTTAAGCTTGGAAGGGGATATTGTCCCGGCTGGGTGATGTAATCCGGAGCGCTATAGCATTGTGAGCCGGGAACGCAAAGCTGCAACGGGCAGGGACATGACGTTTTTGCCTCCATTGCCAAGTGTTGGAAAACGGCTACCCTCCGCCGCCTGAGCCCCGAGTCCCGGACATTTACCATGAAGAAGATCGCCGTTCTGTTCGCCGGCTTGCTTGCCGCCGGGTCTGCCGCACCTGGCCTCTCGCTTGCAGCTGACGCGGCTGCGCCGGTGAAGGAAATCATGAAGGACACGCAGACGAACTGGGCGAGCGACGCCAGCGACTGGATCGATGTCTTCGAGGAAAGCATGCTCGGCCGGCTCTACAGCAAGGATTTCAGCGACAAGTACAAAGCAGCCGCTCAGAACCCCGCTGCGGACGAGGATGGCATTTCTCCCTTCGACTATGACGTGATCGTCAACGGGCAGGATGCCTGCCCGCTGCAGGATCTCTCTATCGAAAACGGCCAGCCGGCAAACGGCACGACAGAGGTGACCGTGAAATTCAAGGCAGCGACTTGCCTGGAAGGCGCCCCCAACAGAGATGACTTTACGACGGTGCGTTTCGAGGTAATCGAGGAGAATGGCAAATCCGTCGTCGACGACATCATGGTTCAGGGTGAGGAGGGGCAGGGGCCGATCTCGCTCAAGGCTACCATGGCGCAGATTGCCAACGGCCAGTAAGCGAGACATTCGAGCGGCGGTTTGATTTCCGCTCCCGCGGCGGTATCTTTCGATCGTCATGGCATGAGGGGCTCATGCATTTGTCTTCCAAGTTTCAGTTCCGCGACTGGCTGCTTGCCAACGATCCGGCGCTGTCACGCCTTCGCATGGCGACGCGGGTGACATTGACGATCGTCCTCTCGGTCTTGATCCTGCTTGCCATCCAGGCGCTGATCGCACCACTGCCGAGGGCCGCCTTCGGCCTCGGTATCGTTCTGTCGATCGAGGGCGGGGTGGCTGTGCGCGACAAGGGCAATTCGCGCCAACTGGTGACGCGGCTTCTCGGTTGTGGCGCAAGCATTGCAGTTGTGGGCATCGCGGCCGGGCTGGAGGATCACCGATTTTTCTCCGATCTCGTCTTTCTGGCAGTGATCGCGCTGGCGTCAGCCGCACGGGTGTTCGGGCCCCGCGGCTTTGCGATCGGCATGTTCGCTTTCACCTCCTATTTCATGGGCGCCTATTTCCAGCCGTCGTTTGCCGAGCTGCCTGGAGTGGCGTTCGGTCCTATTGTCGCGGTGCTTGTCGGCCATGTGGTGAGGGCGGTGCTGCTGCCGGACGATTGGCGGCGCGATCTGCTGCGCTCGCTCGAAAGCGTCCGCGGCCGGATCAACCACATCCTCTTCAAGCTTGCTGCCCTTGCCGGCGGCGATGTCGGCGACGACGACCGGCAGGAGCTGCGCCAACTGGAAGATCGGCTGAAGGAGGCGGTGCTGATGGCCGAGACCTTCATCCCGCGTCCGCCCGGGGGCGTGTTCGACGGCGCCGCAGATTCGGCCGCGGAGCTGGCGATCCGGCTCTTCGATGCCCATCTTGCCGCTGAAAGCGCAATCGTGCTGAGCGTTCAGAGCCCGACGCCCTTTGCACTCGTCCACGCAGTGATCGAAGCGGATACGGCGGAGCTGGCAAGATATGAGGGTATGGCCGACGCTATCAAGGATCAGCCGCAGGGTGAAACCATGCGGGCGCTTCTCTGGCTCGGTGAGGCGCGGCAGCAACTGAGCGAAGTGATCAACCAGGGTCAGGCCCACTTTTTTTCCAGTATCGATGCGGCCGAGGACACCGGACAATCCCCGGTGGTCGATTTTTCGTTGGCCAACCCGCTGCTGAGAGCAGCATTGCAGATCACGATCGCCGCGGCGATCGCCATGGGTTTCGGCCTGCTTTTGTCGCGCGAGCGTTGGTTCTGGGCAGTGCTTGCCTCATTTCTGGTCTTCACCAACACCAATTCGCGTGGTGATACGGCGATGAAGGCGCTGTCGCGTTCACTCGGCACCGTGCTCGGAATTGCCATGGGCCTCGTGCTTGCAACGCTTATTTCAGGCCAGTCGGCGATCGCCATTCCAGTCGCGGTCATCTGCATCTTCCTCGCCTTTTATTTCCTGCAGGTTTCCTACGCGACAATGACCTTCTTCATCTCGATCGTGCTATGTCTGGTCTACGGCATGACCGGCGTGCTGACGCTCGATCTCCTGAAGTTGCGTATCGGCGAGACCATGATCGGGGCGGCGGCCGGAACGGCGGTCGCTTTCCTCGTTTTCCCCACCCGCACGCGCGGCGCGCTCGATGCTGCGCTCGCCCGTTGGTTCCAGGCGCTGCGCGAGCTGCTTGACGCAATCGGCGAGGGCAAGAGCGGTTTCGAGTTGATTGCACTGTCGCAGAAGATCGATGCCTGCTACCGCGACGTGACGGTGGCGGCCCGCCCGCTCGGCTCCTCCTGGTCGGTGGTGACGCGGCCGGGCCAAATCCGCCAAACGCTGGCGATCTTCCTCTCCTGCGCCTATTGGGCACGCATCCTGGCGAAGAATTACGAAGCGACGGCTGTCACTGATCAGGAGAAGCTGATCGCTGCGGATCTGGCGCTGATCGCTGATGCGGCGCCACGCGGCTCTGCTTGTTTCTTCATCAAGCGCAAGGCGTCGCGAACGACGGGAAGGCATTTGCCGGTGTCGCGCGAGGGCGCCAGGGTGGGGCTCGAAATGATTGGTTCGGCGCTGGAGAGGCTCTATCCGCAGCCTGACGTCTTGCCGTTTGCGCCGGGCGAGGCTATTGCGCGCTCGAAACAGGGATAAGAGCATGGCAGGCACGAACAGCGAGCGTCAACTTTTGGCCGAGGGACCGGCCATCATTCTGGTCGAGCCGCAGATGGGCGAAAATATCGGCATGGTTGCGCGCGCCATGGCGAACTTCGGCCTTGCGGAACTGCGCCTCGTCAATCCGCGCGATGGCTGGCCAAACGAGAAGGCGCAGGCGACTGCCTCCAAGGCCGATCACGTGATAGAAGCGACGAAGGTCTATGACACGCTGGAGCAAGCGATCGCCGACCTCAATTTCGTGTATGCGACGACGGCGCGCAGCCGCGACAACTACAAGCCTGTGCGCTCACCGGTTTTTGCCGCGCAGACGCTGCGCACAAGGTTCCGGGCGGGCGAGGCAACAGGTATTCTCTTCGGCCGCGAGCGTTGGGGTCTGACCAATGAGGAAGTGGCGTTGGCCGACGAGATCGTGACCTTCCCGGTTAACCCCGCCTTCGCCTCGCTGAATATCGCTCAGGCCGTGCTTCTGATGTCTTATGAATGGATGAAGTCCGGCATGGAAGATCTGGAAGCGGTGCCGTTCCAGGCGCTCGAGCAGCGGCCTTCCACCAAGGAGCAGCTCTTCGGCCTGTTCGACCAGCTGGAAGAAGCGCTCGATTCACGCAACTATTTTCATCCGCCCTCGAAAAAGCCGAAAATGGTCGACAACCTCCGCGCTGTTCTCTCCCGCCGTGCCTTCACCGAACAGGAAATCAGCGTGCTGCGCGGCGTCATCTCCTCCCTCGATCGCTTTTCGCGAAACACTCCGCGCAAAGGCGGTTCCACCAGATCCGGCAAGGAAGCGCCAACCGATGACAGCGCCGACCAATGAGCTGAAACCCGTCCTGGTCTTCGATTCAGGCATAGGCGGGCTGACCGTGCTGCGCGAGGCGCGTGTGCTGATGCCGGAGCGGGGCTTCATCTATGTCGCCGACGATGCCGGCTTTCCCTATGGTGGTTGGGAAGAACAGGCGCTGAAGGAGCGCATCATCGGGCTCTTCGGCAAGCTGCTTCAGGAGCACGATCCCGAAGTCTGCATTATAGCCTGCAACACCGCTTTCACGCTCGTCGGCGCCGACCTGCGCGCCGCCTTTCCTCAGATGACCTTCGTCGGCACCGTGCCGGCGATCAAACCGGCGGCGGAGCGGACGCGTTCGGGCCTGGTCTCGGTGCTGGCAACCCCGGGTACCGTGAAGCGAGCCTATACGCGCGACCTCATTCAGTCCTTCGCGCAGCAATGCCATGTGCGTCTTGTCGGCTCGGAAAACCTTGCCCGCATGGCCGAAGCCTATATTCGCGGCGACGCCGTATCCGACCAGGCCGTGCTCGCCGAGATCGACCAGTGCTTCGTCGAGAAAGAGGGACACAAGACCGATATCGTGGTGCTTGCCTGCACGCACTATCCGTTCATGGCCAACCTCTTCCGCCGTCTTGCGCCTTGGCCGGTCGACTGGCTCGATCCGGCCGAGGCAATCGCGCGCCGCGCCCGCACGCTGGTGCCGCTGATTGCCGATGCCGTGCATCCGGATAATTTCGACTTTGCACTCTTCACGTCAGGCAAGCCGGATTTTGCCACGCGGCGGCTGATGCAGGGATTCGGCCTGAGGGCATGAGCGGAATTGTCCTGTGGGTTGGCGAAATCCGGCCCTGAAAATCAGCAGATTCTTTGATAGACGGGGCGCTGCCGTTTCGGAAGAATGGCACTTCATTCATGTGAGTCTCTTCGCCGCGAGGATCAACATTGCAGGTTGGCATCGATATGGGATTGGCGTCCGGCGCTCCGGCGACGCTCGATATCGAGGAGCTGCTGGCGACCCGTCTGCTCGTGCAAGGCAATTCAGGCTCCGGCAAATCGCATCTCCTGCGCCGCCTGCTCGAGCAATCCGCCCAATGGGTGCAGCAGGTCATCATCGATCCCGAGGGTGATTTCGTCACGCTTTCAGACAGGTTCGGTCATATCGTCGTTGACGGCGAACGCACCGAGGCGGAACTGGCAGGCATCGCCAACCGCATCCGCCAGCATCGCGTGTCCTGCGTTCTGACGCTCGAAGGTCTCGATATCGAGCAGCAGATGCGCGCTGCCGCCGCCTTCCTCAACGGCATGTTCGATGCCGACCGCGAATACTGGTACCCGGTTCTGGTCGTCGTCGACGAGGCGCAGATGTTTGCGCCGTCCGTCGGCGGCGATGTTTCGGAAGATGCGCGCAAGATGTCCTTGGGCGCGATGACCAATCTGATGTGCCGCGGCCGCAAGCGCGGACTTGCCGGCGTCATCGCCACGCAGCGGCTTGCGAAGCTCGCAAAGAACGTCGCAGCCGAAGCCTCGAACTTCCTGATGGGCCGCACTTTCCTCGATATCGACATGGCGCGCGCAGCCGACCTGCTCGGCATGGACCGGCGCCAGGCGGAAATGTTCCGGGATCTGAAGCGCGGCAATTTCGTCGCCCTCGGGCCGGCCCTGTCGCGCCGGCCGCTGCCGATCCAGATCGGCGCGGTGGAGACCTCGGCGCGCTCATCGAGCCCCAAGCTGATGCCGTTGCCCGATGCGCCGCAGGATGTCGAAGACCTGATCTTCACGCCCGACCCGGAAGAGTTCCAGCGTCCTCTCATGCGCCGCGCGCCGCCGGCGCCGCGACCGACGACCGATATCCTGGCCGAACTCTCGCGCTCGACGCCGGCCGCATCCCCAGTGCCGGTGGAGGCGAGGGCGAGCCAGGTGGAGATCTCCCCCGAGGAACGGGAGGAGCGCCTGGCCGGCGTGCTTGCCGAAATTCTTGACGATCCCGCATCCGGCTTTCGCACCGACTCCGTACTCTACCAGGATTTTCTGGTACGGCTGCGCATGCGTCGTGTACCGGGACCCCCGATCGCGCTGCCGGATTTTCGAAGGCGCGTGGCGATCTCGCGCTCCGGAGTCGATGCGGCGACGGCCGGAACGGAAGCCTGGGCAACGGCACTGTCGCTATCGGCGCGAGTCACCGACGACCTGCAGGGCGTCTTCCTGATGCTCGCCAAGGCCGCGGTCTGCGATGAGCCGTGCCCGTCGGACGCACGTATCGCCCGCGCCTATGGCACCCATTCCGCACGCCGCGCCCGCCGTTTGCTCGGCTATTTCGAGGAGCAGGGCATCGTCGTCGTGCATACGGATTTTTCCGGCAAGCGCATCGTCGCTTTCCCCGACATGAACTGCCAGACGGCACCTGGCGACGCAAACGCGCCGGATACGGGCGATCAGCCTCTGGCTGCGGAATAGTAGCCTAACCGCGCTTCGGCGCTGTTGACATTTTCATGACGGGCCTCTAAAGACCGCCCCAAGCACCGGGCAGCAATGTCCGGTGTTTCATTTGACATGTCCCGTGGATCGTTTCTGTTCGCGTAACCGAAACATCCTGTCAGGCCTCGGAAGAGGTCAGAGGAGGGCGTGTTTCCTTCGCGCGGTTTGGCAACAAGCCGGGATAAACCTTTGAAAGGAAATACGATGAGCAAGCGCGAATCGTCCAAGTATAAAATTGACCGCCGTATGGGCGAAAACATCTGGGGTCGTCCGAAGTCACCGGTGAACCGCCGCGAATACGGCCCGGGCCAGCACGGCCAGCGCCGCAAGGGCAAGCTGTCGGACTTCGGTGTGCAGCTGCGCGCCAAGCAGAAGCTCAAGGGTTACTACGGTGACCTGCGCGAGAAGCAGTTCCGCGCGATCTTCGCCGAAGCCGCCCGCCGCAAGGGCGACACCTCGGAAAACCTGATCGGTCTGCTGGAATCCCGCCTCGACGCGATCGTCTATCGCGCCAAGTTCGTTCCGACGGTCTTTGCTGCCCGTCAGTTCGTCAACCATGGCCACGTGACCGTCAACGGCGTCCGCGTCAACATCGGCTCATACCGTTGCAAGGCCGGCGACGTCATCGAAGTTCGCGAAAAGTCGAAGCAGCTGGTGACCGTTCTGGAAGCCGTCAGCCTCGCCGAGCGCGACGTTCCCGACTATATCGAAGTCGATCACAACAAGATGGTCGCCACTTACGGCCGCGTTCCGACCCTCAGCGACGTTCCGTTCCCGGTCGTCATGGAACCGCATCTGGTCGTCGAATTCTATTCGCGTTAAAAAACCATGCGTTTCGCATATGGAAAAGCCGCTCTTTCGGGCGGCTTTTTTGTTATCCGGAGAGAAGCGATGGCGGATTTGCAGGCGACCCTCGACAGCATCTACACCGATATCCTACCACGGGTCGGCGAGGGTAAGGTCGCTGACTATATTCCTGAGCTAGCCAAAGTCGATCCACGGCAGTTCGGCATGGCGATCGTTACAGTCGACGGCAAGGTCTACAGCGTCGGCGATGCAGACATCTCCTTCTCGATCCAGAGCATATCGAAGGTCTTCATGCTGACCTTGGCGCTTGGCAAGGTCGGCGAGGGACTATGGAAGCGCGTCGGGCGCGAGCCATCGGGGTCGGCCTTCAATTCGATCGTGCAGCTCGAACACGAGAGCGGCATTCCCCGCAATCCCTTCATCAATGCCGGCGCGATCGCCGTCACCGACGTTGTCATGGCGGGCCATGCGCCGCGCGAGGCGATCGGCGAGCTGCTGCGTTTCGTGCGTTATCTCGCCGACGATGAGTCGATCACCATTGACGACAAGGTGGCGCGGTCCGAGACGCAGACCGGCTACCGCAATGTTGCGCTTGCCAACTTCATGCGCGCCTATCGCAATCTCGACCATCCCGTCGACCACGTGCTGGGCGTCTATTTCCACCAATGCGCTCTGTCGATGAGCTGCGAGCAACTGGCGCGGGCGGGGCTTTTCC
The DNA here is from genome assembly GCF_030182485.1 of Rhizobium atlanticum. Classification (NCBI taxonomy): domain Bacteria; kingdom Pseudomonadati; phylum Pseudomonadota; class Alphaproteobacteria; order Hyphomicrobiales; family Rhizobiaceae; genus Rhizobium; species Rhizobium atlanticum. Next base: position 159,021 of record NZ_JAQJCJ010000010.1, on the reverse strand, counting down.
TGGCGGCGCGCGGCAGCAATCCGATGACCGGTCACTCCGTGGTCTCGCCGAAGCGGGCGCGGCGCATCAATGCGCTGATGCTGACCTGCGGCCATTATGACGGCTCGGGCGACTTTGCTTATCATGTCGGCCTGCCCGGCAAGAGCGGCGTCGGTGGCGGCATTTTTGCGGTGGCGCCCGGCATTGCCTCGATCGCGGTATGGTCGCCGGGGCTGAACAAGGTCGGCAATTCACAGCTTGGCGCCGTGGCGCTTGAGATGCTTGCGGCCCGCACCGGCTGGTCGGTTTTCGGCGATTGAGGCTGTGTTGCCGGATGACTTTCTGCTAAGGCAGGCAGATCTTCGATAGGACGGAGCAATGAATATCGCAGCCAACATCGCTGATGATCCGGAGACTGGCGAAATCGACGACGGCGCCGGCCCTGCACTCTTTGCCGATGCGCCACGTTCGGTCTCCTTCAACAAGCTGCGCAAGCGCCTGCTCAGGCAAGTACGTCAGGCTTTCGATGACTTCGACATGCTGAAGGGGCAAAAGCGCTGGCTTGTCGGCCTTTCCGGCGGCAAGGATTCCTACGGTCTCTTGGCGCTGCTGCTTGATCTCAAATGGCGCGGGCTGCTGCCCGTCGAGCTCGTCGCCTGCAATCTCGACCAGGGACAGCCAAACTTTCCAAAGCATGTGCTGCCGGACTATCTGACGAAGATCGGCGTCCGGCATCGCATCGAATATCGCGACACCTATTCTATCGTGAAGGAGAAGGTGCCCGAAGGCGCCACCTATTGCTCGCTCTGTTCGCGGCTGCGGCGCGGCAATCTCTACCGCATCGCGCGGGAGGAGGGCTGCGACGCCTTGGTGCTCGGCCATCACCGTGAGGACATTCTCGAAACCTTCTTCATGAATTTCTTCCACGGCGGGCGGCTTGCCTCGATGCCGGCAAAACTTCTGAACGACGAGGGCGACCTGATGGTGCTTCGGCCGCTCGCCTATGCCGCCGAGGACGATCTTGCCAGGTTTGCCATCGCCATGCAGTTCCCGATCATCCCCTGCGATCTCTGCGGCTCCCAGGACGGGCTGCAGCGCAATGCCATGAAGGACATGCTCGCCGATATCGAACGGCGCATGCCTGGACGCAAGGACACGATGCTGCGGGCGCTTTCGCATGTGAACCCGTCGCACCTGCTCGATCCGAAACTCTTCGACTTTTCCAGCCTTGGTGTCACCGCTCCTTCATGAAAGGCCGGCTAAGCAGGCTGGCTCTTTGCATGAAGGACAGCAATTCGCATGACTATTTCAGATCAGGATATTCTCTTTCTCGGCGAATGCGTGAGGGAGGCGGCGCGCGCGGAAATCATGCCGCGTTTTCGCAACCTCGGCGATACGGATGTTTCTGAAAAGACCTCGGCAACCGATCTGGTGACGCAGGCGGATCTGCTTGCCGAACACCGGATCACCGCGGCTCTGAAAGAGCGTTTTCCCTCAGCGCTTGTCGTCGGCGAGGAAGCCTATGACGCCGACAGATCGGTGGTGCCGGCGCTTGCCGATGCCGAGCTTGCCTTTGTCATCGATCCTGTCGACGGCACGTTCAATTTCGCCGCCGGGCTTCCCGTTTTCGGAACGATGCTTGCGGTTACCGTCAGGGGCGAGACCGTCGCCGGCATCATTCACGATCCCGCTCTCGGCGACACGGTGACGGCGATCAAGGGGGCGGGCGCCTTTCTGATGCGCCAGGATGGACAGTCGAGCAGGCTGAAGGTGGCTGAGCCTGCCGCCTTGAACCAGATGGTCGGCGGCATGTCGTGGGGTCATATGGAAGAGCCCGATCGCTCGCGCATCTGCGCCAACATGGCAAAGGCGCGGATGACCTTCGCTTTCAACTGCTCGGCCTACGAATATTGGATGGTCGCGTCCGGCAAGATGCACTTCATCGGACATGCGAAGCTGATGCCCTGGGATCACCTGGCCGGCGTGCTCGCGCACCAGGAGGCGGGCGGCCACACGGCGAAATTCGATGGCACGCCCTATCGTCCGGGCGAGACAGTCGGCGGCATCATCTCTGCGCCTGATGAAGTAAGCTGGCAGCTGATCCGGCGCGAAATCGTCGGCATCTGAGTTGGGGCTTCGGCCGCAGTGAGAGGATTTGATATGACAACGAGTATTGACGTGACTGTTCTTGCCGATCTCTTGCGCCGCGCGGCAAAGGCCGAGATCCTGCCGCGTTTCCGCCGGCTCGGCCGGGACGAGGTTCGTGCCAAGAGCGAGGCGACCGATCTTGTCACCGAGGCCGACGAGCGGGCCGAGCGGATGATCAAGGCGGAAGCGCAACAGCTCTGGCCGGACGCGCTGTTCCTCGGGGAAGAGTCGGTCGCGGCCGACCCGGCGCTGCTTGGCAGGCTTGCTGATGCCGATTTCGCGATCGTGGTCGATCCGGTGGACGGAACGTTCAACTTCGCCGCCGGCATCCCGGCCTTCGGTGTCATGGCCTCGGTCATATCAGTCGGCGAAACCATTGCCGGCATGATCTACGACCCGATGGGCGACGACTGGGTGATGGCGGAGAAGGGCGGCGGGGCCTGGCTGCGCAGGCCGGATGGCGAGGCGCAGCGATTGCGTGCAGCCGAGCCTGTTGCGCTCGACCAGATGGTCGGCATGGCTTCGACCGGCTACCTGCCGGTGGAGAAACGCGCCGAGGTGCTTGGCAATCTCGCCAAAGTGCGGTTTCTCACCAACTACCGCTGTGCTGCCCACGAATACCGCACTCTTGCCGGCGGGCACGTCCATTACCTGATGTACAACAAGCTGATGCCTTGGGATCATCTTGCCGGCACGCTGATCTCGCAGGAGGCCGGCGCCTATGCGGCCCGCTTCGATGGCTCGCCCTACCTGCCGCAGCATCTCGACGGCGGACTACTGATTGCGCCGGACAAGGCATCCTGGGACACGCTGCGGCGGGAGGTCGTTACCGTCTAAACCTAGAGACCGGCCGTCGCAAGCCGGTCGCAAAATGACAATTCAGGCGCAGAATTTTTCCATCAAAAAGTTCTCCAGGTCCTGTCCGCGCCTTTTGACGATTTGCCGGGTTATCACGCGAAATCCTTTGCGTTCAAAAAACGGGCGAGCTGTTCTGCTTGCTTCTGTATATATTCGGCGAAACCCTAGCGTGAGAGCCTCTTCTTCGACTCTGCCCAATAGGCGGGTTGCTACGCCGATCCCTTGATAGCCAGGGTGCACGAACATCATGTCGAGGCACCCGTCGCTGGTGAGATCCGAAAAACCCACGCGGTTTCCGGCAATCTCTGCCATCCAGGCCGGCCTGCTCATCCTTCGTTCCGCCCACAGGCGGCGATCCTCCACCTTTGCCCAAGCTTCGATCTCGGGGGCGGAATAGTCTTTTGAGGAGACTTCTCGGATGGAGCGCAGAAATATCTCGACCGTGGCGTCCACGTCACTTGGCGCATAAGGCCTGATCAGAATTCGTTCGTCCATCGAGGATGCCTTGAATTGACCGGGTTCACCTGCCTCAGAAATGGGCGGCGCCCGGATCGAGTTGCGGACTGTCGCCCGGATGGGTGAAGAGCTTGCCATTCTCAGCCCACAGCGTGGCTGCGATCGTCAGCAGACCGAACAGCGCGAATCCGCCGAAGAGTGGCTGCACCGTGCCGTTGAACATCTGACCGACCAGGCCACCGAGAATAGCGCCGAAGGTCGTCGAGACGAAGCCGGTGATGGCGGTCGCCGTGCCGGCGAGATTGCCCATCGGCTCAAGGCTGATGGCGGTGAAATTTGTGGCGATCACCGCAAACATCATCAGAACGATTGTGAAGATGCTGTAGGCGGTGGCGAAATCCGGCTTGCCCGCCAACGCGGTGACGAAGCCGAGAGCCGACAGTGCCGTGAAGATCAGCAGCGCTGCGTGCGAGATCCGACGCATGCCGAATTTGCGGACGAAGAAGCCGTTGGCGAAATTGGCGACGGCAATGCCGCCGGCGGTCGCCGCAAAGGCAATCGGCAGCCAATCCCCAAGGCCATAGACTTCGCCGAAAACCTGCTGCACGGAAATCACATAGGCGCTGATGACGCCGGTGAACATGGTCAGACCGATCATGTAGCCGCAGGTGATGCGGTTGGTGAGCACGGTCTTGAAGCCGTCCGCGACAGAGCCGACCGACAGCGGCAGGCGTTCTGCCGGGGGAAGCGATTCCTTCAGCCGCAGAAGAGCCCAGACGAACAGGATGCTGGCGACGGCGCCGAGCAGGATGAAGATCCAGTGCCAGTTGGCATAGAGGATGATGAGCTGGCCGACCGAAGGAGCAACGATCGGCACGATCATGAAGACGATCATGACATAGGACATGACGCGGGCCATTTCGCGGCCGCCGAAGCAGTCGCGGACGATGGCCATGGTGGTGATGCGCACGGCCGCGCCGCCCACGCCCTGAATGAAGCGCATGAGGAGCAGCATTTCGAAGCTACCGGTTGCGGCAGCGGCAAACATTGCGACCACATAGCAGGCGAGGCCGCCGAGCAGGATATTGAGGCGGCCGAACGTGTCTGAAAGGCTGCCGAAGAATATCTGCGAGACGCCGAAGCCGAGGAAGAACACGCCGATGATGAGCTGGGCGTCGTTGGTATTGGTGATGCCGAGGGAATGGCCGATATTGGGCAATGCCGGCAGCATGCTGTCGATCGCCATGGCAATGCTGGCGGTCATGACGGCGATGGTGACGACGAATTCGCCGAAGCCCATGCCAATGCGGCGGGACCCCTGGTTTTCCTGGTGCGGTTTGTGCGGCGTCATGCGGTGAAATCCTGGATGCGGAAGGGACCGGCCGTTCAAACGGCAGGATTGTGCTGATGGAAGAGACGGCCCTTCTCGGCGATCAGCACGAAGATAAGGCCGATGATCGACACGATGAAATAACCGGCGACCATCGGCAGCGCCGTGCCGTCGAAAGCCTGGCCGATGCCGGCGCCGATAAGGGCGCCGCCGACCGTGCTCATGAAGCCGAGAACGGAGGAAGCGGTGCCGGCGACGTGCCCGAGCGGCTCCATGGCAAGCGAATTGAAGTTCGAGCCGATCCAGCCGAACTGGAACATGGCAAGCCCGAAGAAGGAGATGAACAGTGCAAACGGCATCGGCTCGGAGCTTGCCATCTGGACGATCAACCAGATGGTGTTGATGGCGATGAAGCCGAGGAGCGAGCCGTGTGACAGGCGGCGCATGCCGAGCTTGCCGACAAAACGGGAATTGAAGAAGGACGACAGCGACATGAAGATCGCCACGCCGGCAAAGGCGAACGGGAAATAGACGCCGAGGCCGTAGATGCCGACATAGATCTGCTGGGCGGAGTTGATGAAGCCGAACAGCGCACCGAAGATGAAGGTGCTGGCGATGGTATAGCAGAGCGCCACGCGGTTGGTCAGCACCAGCTTGAAGGCCCCGAAGATCGAGCGGGCGGTGAAGGGGCGGACATTCCGCGGATGCAGGGTTTCCGGCAGGCGGACATAGGCCCAGACGCCGATCGCCGTCGCCATGGTGGCGATCAAGAGGAAGATCAGGTGCCAGTTGCCGAAGAACATGACGACCTGGCCGGTGCCGGGCGCAATCACCGGCACGATCATGAAGACCATCATGATGAGCGACATGACCTCGGCCATCTGTCGGCCGCCATAGATGTCGCGGACGATGGAGATGGTGATGACGCGGGTGGCGGCCGAGCCGACGCCCTGGATGAAGCGCAGCACCAGCAGGCCTGCGAAGGAGGGAACGAAAACGATTCCGATGGCGGACGTGATATAGACGACGAGGCCGATCAGCAGCGGCGTGCGGCGGCCGAAGCGGTCGGAGAGCGGACCGTAGAAAAGCTGGGCGCAGCCGAAACCGAGCAGATAGGAGGAGACGACGAATTGCCGGTGATTCTCGCTTTCGACTCCGAGGCTCGCGCCGATCTGCTGCAGCGCCGGGAGCATGATGTCTATGGCAAGTGAGTTGATGGCCATCAGGAAGGCGGCAAGCGCGATGAACTCACGCTTGCCCATGGGCAGGCGGCCCGCGGACACGGCTTGTGATGAATCTGTCACAATGAAATTCCCATAAACAGGCCAAGGCGCTGCTCACCGCAGCGCCTCGGACTCGAGAAACAGATTTGGAAACCGGGCGGACGTCCGGTGACCGATCAGGCGGCGCCGCGAACGGTGACGCCGTTTTCCTGGAGATGCTGCTGCAGTTCACCGGCCTGGAACATTTCCCGGACAATGTCGCAGCCGCCGATGAACTCGCCCTTTATGTAAAGCTGCGGAATCGTCGGCCAGTTGGAATAATCCTTGACGCCCTGGCGGATTTCCGAATCGGCGAGCACATTGATGCCCTTGTAGTCGACGCCGATGTAATCGAGAATCTGCACGACCTGGCCGGAGAACCCGCACTGCGGAAACTGCGGCGTGCCCTTCATGAAGAGGACGACGTCGTTGCTCTTGATTTCGTTGTCGATGAATTCGTGAATGCCGCTCATGGGATCTGATCCTTTCAACAGGCGAGTTAAAGGCGCGCCGTTTCAATCGTTTCCCTTAGATAGCATGTGACAACAGGAATTCCAGCCGCCCGATCCAAAAAAAGACCAATGTGGTCAGACCACTTTGGGATTGTTGCCGTTGCGTTACGGCCGAAGTGTTGCCGCGCGTCTCAGACCCGACGCTGACGGCTGCGGCCAGCGGCGGTGCGGCGCTTGCTGATCTGTTTGCGGGCGGGCTTGCGCTTGGGCGTCTTGCGGGCAGCCGTCGTGGTTGCGGCAGGGCGCGCCTTGCGCCTCCGGCGCTTCGTCGTGACGCGGCCGGTGGTTTTCTTCAGAATTTCCTTCAGTACGCTATCGACGACGCCCGATATCAATTCTTTGACAAGATCAGCCACAAAACCCCTCCATTCGCCGCGAAAACAACGTGGCTGCTATTGAATTCCAGAAGAGTTCGGTTAGCAAGGCGCCTTTGAGATCATGCCTGCTTTTTGGCGATATCAGTGACCGGCAGCCGGATCGCAGCAATAGACCGGCCTTAGCCGGGCGGAACAGCGAAATGAAATTGATAAAGAAGCGGGTCGTCCTGCATTTCCCAGGCTTCGAGCCGCTCGACGGCCTTGCCCACCGAGCGCGGTACGAACGGTCAGCCAGACAGAGTGCTGCCGTCTGGGGCTACTCGGTTGAAACAGGGGCGCCGGAGGCGGGAAGCGATCCTCTCAGCTTCGAGGTCACGACCGGCAGCGCGGGAGCCTACGAGGCGGCGCCTGCGGCGCAGACCAGTTCCGTCGGCTGGCGGACGACGAGCCGGATTCATATGGTTGATCACGACATGTTCGTGCGTCGGCTTCGCAGCCGCAACACGCTGATCCGGATCATTGCAGGCTTTCGAGGCTGCGCCGAGATCATGCTGGAAGGTGGCATGCGGGGATATTTCAGGCATGCGTGGCGTTTCGGCCTGTTCTTCCTTTTTCCGTTCCTGCTGACGGCGCTGGCAATCGTGCTGACGGCCGAGATCGTTATCCTGCCCTATAGCCTCGGCTTTTCCGCCTGGCACGTGCTCTGGAGCGGGCCACTGGCGCTTTGCTTCTTCATCTTCGCCTTCCTGCCGTTTTCCGAGCGTTTGCATACGCTGCATCTTTTTGCCGATTGGGAAATGGCAGTGGCGCTCGGCCGTATGGATCGGGCCGACTTCAACGGCTGGCTGGAAGAGCGGGCGACCGCGGTGCGCAAGGCGCTTGCCGAGCAGGCGGACGAGTACGTGATCTCCTCGCATAGCATGGGATCGAGCGTCGCCGCCCATGTGATCGGCATACTGCTTGAAAGGGAGCCGGAGATCTTCAAGGGCAGGCGCGTCGTGTTTGCCACACTCGGCAGCGCCATTCTGCAATGCGCCCTGCTGTCATCGGCAAGCCTGCTTCGCGCCCGCGTTGGCCTCATCGCCCGCTGTCCGGAGATCTTCTGGCTTGACGTGCAATGCCTGACGGATTCGATCAATTTCTACAAGGTGCCGGTCGTTGCCGTCGCGGGCCATGCAGATGCGCCGCCGGCAAAGATCCTTCTTATCCGCGTCAAGCAGATGCTGACGGGCGAACATTACCGGAAGATTCGCAAGGACCAGCTGCGGGTCCATCGGCAATATGTGCTAGGCCCAGATCTCAAGGCGTCCTTTGATTTCACCCTGATGACGTCAGGGCCGATGCCGGCCTCTATCTTTGCCTCTCCGGAACAGAATAAGCTGCCGGCTTGAAGGCTGGACTCCAGCGCTGTTGGCTGGTTACGATATTGCCGATCTGATCCCGCCACAGCCAGCACGCGTCCAAGAGCCGAGGACGTTACTTTACGGCGCTCCAGCGCTTGCATTCAGAAGGTGTACGAAATCCGCAAAGAAGGCTGAGGCATGAATGGCTCTTCGGTGGACGGCGATCGTCTGGGGAATTTCAGAGAACGCTCCCTCCACCAGCCGGAAGCCGGTAATTCGCTCCGAACTCTGAACGAGGAATTCGGTCAATCCTGCAGCCGCGTCGCACTGCGATCTGACAAGACGATCGATTGCAGCTGCCGGACTATCAGTATGCGAGACAGTAGCTTTTTCAAGAATACGCTCGAGCTGCTTCGTATAGGCGGCGCTTTTTGCGGAGGCTATCCGCACTCCTTCAGCATCGACGTCTCCGACGGTTCGAAACGCCGAGCCCTCCGGCACCAAATAGGTCGCTCTGACGGAAATGTAGGGAGGTGAAAAGGAGAATCGATCGGCTCTCGAGGGGTCCGAGGCAATAAAAGCAATGTCCCACTCGCCGCGATCCGCAGCGGCGAGGATGTCGGCGGCCGAGCCGTACTGGATAAGCGACAGGCCGCAATCCAGTTGCTCGGCAATCTTGTGACCGATCTGAGCGCTTGGGCCGACCAAGGCGCCGGCCTGATCGTCCCAACGGACCAACGCTGCATTCGACATGTTGACGGCGGCCCGGATTATGCCCGCCGGTGCTATCTCGGACAGAACTTTCTCGCGCGTCGACATCGGCACGAACTCCTAAGATGCAAAGCGGGCTGCGAGCGCCTCCGATCCTCTTGCAAGGAGGGCGACGTCTACGCCAACGGCGGTGAACAACGTCCCGAGCGAAATGCAGCGGGCGGCGAAAGTCTCGTCCGGCGTGAGGATGCCTGCCGGCTTTCCGAGAATTTTCAGGCGTCCGATCGCATCTTCGATCGCCGCGACCACCTCGGGGTGTCCCGGTTGTCCAGGATGGCCAAAGCTGGCCGCCAGATCGGCGGGACCGATGAAGACACCGTCGACGCCTTCGACCGCTGCGATCGCCTCCAGCCGACCGAGTGCCTCTCGGGTCTCGACCTGCAGAAGCAGGCAGATCTCCTGTTCGGCAACCCGCGCGTAGTTCGGCACGCGCCCGAAGCGGGTGGCGCGCGTCAAGGCGGAGACCCCGCGAACCCCGTGCGGCGGATACCGTATGGCGGCGACCGCTGCCTTCGCTTCCTCCTCGCTCTGTACGTAGGGAATGAGGAGCGTCTGGACGCCGATGTCCAGAAAGCGCTTGATCAGCACGGGATCGTTGAATGCCGGGCGTACGACTGGGGAAACGTCGTAAGGCGCGACCGCCTGCAATTGCGGCAGGACGGTAAGGACGTCGCTTGGAGAGTGCTCGGTATCGAACAGCACCCAGTCGAAGCCCGACGGCGCGACGATTTCTGCCGCGTAGCTTCCGGGAAGGCCGCACCAGAGACCGATCTGGCTTTGACCGGCTATCAATTTTCGTTTGAAGTGATTAACGGGAAGTTCCATGGATCCCTCACACGAACGAGACGCCGATGGAGCCGACCGGACCATAGTCGGCTTGGATGACGTCACCCTTGGCGATGTCTACGGGGCGGGTGAACGAACCTGCAAGAACGATCTGGCCCTTCTTCAAGCCGGTTCCGACGGCATGGAGCTTGTTCACAAGCCAGGCGATTCCGGCAGCCGGATGCCCCATGATAGCTGCCGAAACACCTGATTCTTCGATGATGCCGTTTTTCGAAAGGGTCGCGCCGACCCAGCGGATGTCAATATCCATTGGCCGGATGATACGACCACCCACGACGATCGCTCCGAAAGCAGCGTTGTCGGCGATCGTATCGGTGATCGCTCTGGGCACCTCGGTTCGGTAGTCGATGATCTCAAGCGCAGGGACGACAAACTCCGTCGCGCGCATGACATCATAGATCCGAGTGCCCGGCCCCTCGAGATCCTCACCCATTACGAAAGCGAGTTCGACTTCGAGGCGAGGCTTGATAAAGAGCTCCGCTTTGATCTGCGCTCCGTCGTTAAAAAGGGCGTCGTCGAGAATGACGCCGTAGTCGGGCTCCGTCATTTTCGAGGCCATCTGCATCGCCCGCGATGTCAGTCCGATCTTATGACCCGCGATTCGCGCCCCCTTTGCAATCCGGGCCTGCGCCCAGAGTGCTTGGATCTCGTAAGCGTCTTCAAGTTCCAAATTCGGATATGTCCTGCTCGGCTGGACGATCGGCTTGCGTTCGGTTTCTGCCTTCAGCAGTGCGTCGGCTGCCGCCTGGCGTTCCTTTTCGGTAATCATGATGTGGCTCTGCTGGTTTCGTTATTTGATCGGGGGACGCGGCAGGATGGCCTCGCCCGGCTCCATGACGTAGGTGTAGTCGAGCGAGAACCAGGGCCCACTGACGTCCGTATCGGATGGGTGCGGCTCGTCATGACGGACAAAGTCGCCTGTCAAAGCCGCGGTGACGCCGAACTGCACATCGGAATCAATGTTCGGATCGCTCGGGTCGAAGACCTGGGAGATTAGGGTTTTGTATCCCTCTTTGAAGATCAGGGCGTGCAAATGCGCCGGTCGGTAAGGGTGGCGGCCTTGCGCTTGGAGAAGCCGACCTACGACCCCGTCGACAGGGATGGGATAGCCCACCATCTTCACCGTTCTAAACCAGAACCGACCCTCGTCATCCGTGGTGAACTTGCCGCGCAGGTTCATTTCCGCCTGATCAGGATCCTGGTTCTCGTAAAGGCCGACAGGAGAGGCGTGCCATACGTCGATCTCGGCGCCTTGGATGGGCTTGCCTCCCCGATCAACCACCTTCGCGTGGACGAACAGGGGTGTTCCCGGCGTTTCCGAGCGGATGATGGTCCCGCCGTTCTCGACCCGCGGTGAGTTGAGGCGCCAAAAGGGCCCGAGCAGCGACTGTGACGTCTCGGTCTGCCCGTTGTCGCCGTTGTTGAGCAGGCACACGAGCGACGAGACGCCAAGCGATCCAGCCATGAGCACGAACTCATTGTGGCTGTCGGTCTGCAGTTGCCCAATTTCGTTGAGGATGGCGGTCGCTTCGCGAAACTCGACTTCCGACAGCCTGACCTCCCGCACGAATGCGTGGAGGTGCTTTACCATTGCAACGAGTATCTCCCGGAGCCGTGGATCCGCGGTGCGGTTCATCACGGCGAGAACGGCAGGCGTCAACTCGCTTTCGGTTCTAATTACCATAAGGCTACCTCCCAATGAGGTTCGACTATCAGAATAATCGATTATTTGTCAACCGTCGACCAAGCGCTCAATGCTGTTGGCAGAGGAGCAGGCGTGGTTTTTTTAATTAAGCAATTGAAATTTCGTTTTTAATTTCCTTTACCGGAGCGTAGACGCTGCGTATCTAGTGGTTTCTGACGTATTCAAGTTGACATCAATAATCGTTTATCATACCGATTATCGAAACTTTGGCGAGTTGCTTTGGGAGGAAGGATGAAATCGGCCGACGACAGCTTTCTTGCGCCGTTGACAGAAGACGGGCCGTCGGCCGGCTTCCTCGACGATGGCAAGAACACCATCGGCAGTCAGCTCGCATCGCGCCTTCGGGAGGCGATCATCTCCGGTAAACTGGAAGCCGGCAGCAAGATCAATCTCGATAAGGCGCGGAAGACTTTCAATGTCAGTCTGAGCCCGTTGCGGGAGGGCTTGGCCAGGCTCATTTCAGACGGTCTAGTCGAGTTTCAGGACAACAGAGGCTATCGCGTCGCGCCGATCTCCCTGGCTAATCTCGAAGAGGTCACGAGCCTGCGCGAGGAGCTCGAGGTTTTCGCGCTACGTGAATCCATGCGTTTCGGAGACGTCGATTGGGAGGGCAACGTCATGCGTGCACTTCATCGTTTAAACCGCACGGAGCGTGACGCCGCGCATCCTGAAACGCTGGAGCACTGGGAGGCGCTTCACCGCGAATTCCACCTCACCTTGATTTCGGGCTGTGCCAAACCTCTGCTACTTCACTTCTGCAGTCTTCTGCTGAATCTCAACGACCGATATCGCCGCGTTTTCCTGATCCGTACGTCGGGGGACCGCAATGTAGGGCAGGAGCACAGCGAGATTGCCCAGGGAGCGGTCGCGCGTGATGTCGACTATGCCTGCGAGAAGCTCCGCCAGCACATCCATCGCACCGGCACCAATCTTCGCAACCACCTCGCGACGAAGGGAATCGTGTGATGGCTGCCGTAACATCGAAATCGGCGCCCATAATTGGCGTCGCTCACTTCTCATCGATACTGCTGCCTCCTGTGGAGTTTGCGAAGGCCGCTGCACGCGCGGGATTCTCCAGGATCGGGCTCAGGCTGCATCCGGCGTTCCCTGGTGCGCCCTATTACGAGCTGCCTGTCGGAGGTTCGGTTGCGGGCGAGCTGAAATCCGTTCTTGCCGGTGAGGGCGTCGAGGTTTTCGATATCGAGTTCTTCGTAATCGACCCCGCTTTCGACGCGTCGTCGTTGGAGGCCACAGTCGCCGCGGCTGCGGACATTGGAGCACGCCGGCTCAGTGTCTGCGGAGACGATCCTGATCAATCCAGATTGGTCTCGAACTTCGCGGATCTCTGCCGCCTTTCGGACCGCTACGGCTTGGCTGTCGATGTCGAGAACATGGGTTGGCGGGTGACTAGAACCTTCCGGGACAGCGTCAGTCTTGTGAAGGCGAGTGATGCCCGCAATGCCGGCGCCCTCGTCGACGGAGTACATTTCTTCAGGAATGGCGGCACGCTCGCCTCGCTCCGGACCGAGATGCGCTGGGTAAGGCACGTTCAGTTGTGCGATGTCGCTGGACCGGCGCCGGTGACGCCAGAGGAGATGATCGCTGAAGCTAGAGGCGGGCGGTTCGCGCCGGGAGAGGGCGAACTACCGTTGAAGGAACTCGTCGCAGCGATCGGCAGCTCGGCGGCGATCTCAGTGGAAGTCCCACTCGCAGGGTCTGCCTCGCCTGAGGCGCATTTGAAGCATCTGTACGACAAGGCCGAGGGATTATTCGGGCCGGATCGCTGATCCGGCGCCGGCGGGGCGTGAGCCGCGTCGGAGGGAGGAAGTCAACATGGGTTATACGTTCGATTTTGGTGCGGTCTTCGACCGCGCCCCGGAATTGTTTTGGGGTTCGCTTGGGACGCTCGGTCTCGCGGTCACCGGAATGATCCTTGCGCTCGCGATCGGTATCCTCGGCGTCGCCGCTAGAACATCCAAGAACAAACTCGTTCGAGCTCCGGTGATTGCCTTCGTCGAGATTGTTCGAAACACACCGTTCCTGGTGCAGATATTCTTCATCTACTTCGCGCTTCCGCTCATGGGCATCCGTCTGAACCCTACCGCTACCGCTGTCATCGCGCTGGGGATCAATGGCGGCGCTTATGCGATCGAGATCATTCGAGGCGGCGTGGAAAGCGTGAGCAAGGGCCAGGTCGAGGCAGGTTTCGCTTTGGGTTTGCATAAGGCCGATGTGTTCCGGCTGATCGTTCTGAAGCCGGCTCTGCGGGCGATCTATCCGTCCCTGACCAGCCAGTTCGTGATGCTGACCTTGACGACCTCGGTCTGCACTTCGATCGCCGCCTACGAGTTGACCTCGGCGGCCCAACGGATCGAATCCGACACTTTTCGAAGCTTCGAGGTCTATTTTAGCGTGACCGCAATCTACCTGGTCATCTCGAGCCTGATGATGGGCATCTTCGCCATTATCTCCCGTTCCTACTTCAACTACCCGACCCGATAGGAGGCGTTCATGGGTCCCATCGGCGAAAACGAGCTGTTCTTCCTCTTACAGGGTCTGAAGTGGACCGTGCTGCTGGCCATCATCGGCTTTGTCGGCGGAGGCATATTCGGAATCCTGATCGCTCTGGTGCGCACGTCGCAGAACCGTGTCGCACGTTTCGTATCGTCGGGCTACATCGCGCTCTTCCAGGGCACGCCGCTGCTGATGCAGCTCTTCGTCGTCTACTACGGCGTCGCGCTATTGGGCGTGGACGTCAATGCATGGATCGCTGTGGCCATCGCGTTCACGCTCCATGCAAGCGCCTTCCTGGGCGAGATCTGGCGCGGCTCGATCGAAGCCGTTCCGAAGGGCCAGACCGAAGCCGCGAACGCACTCGGGCTGCATTACATCTCCCGAATGAAGGACGTTGTCCTCCCACAGGCGCTGAAGATTTCGATGCCTGCAACCATCGGATTTCTCGTTCAGCTGATCAAGGGCACATCGCTCGCAGCAATCGTCGGCTTCATCGAACTGACCCGCGCCGGACAGATCATTTCGAACCAGACCTACCGCCCACTGCTCGTCTTTGGGATCGTCGGAATAGTCTATTTCATCATTTGTTGGCCTCTCTCCCACATCGGGAGCGGCCTCGAAAAACGGATGGCGAAAGCTGCCCGCTAACCTTGCTTCGCCTGAAGCAAAGACCACAGAGGAGGAGAATGGAATGTATACCAATCGCAGACAATTTCTTGGAATGGCCCTCGCTACGGCCGCCTTCGCCACGATGGGCGCCGCTGCGGTTTCCGCGGCGACCGTCGAGGAGATCAAGGCCAAGGGCACGATCGTCGTCGGCATTCAGGGCGACAACGCGCCATGGGGCTTCGTCAACTCGAGCGGCAAGCAGGACGGGTTCGACGCCGATATCGCGACACTCTTCGCCAGGGAACTCGGAGTTAAGGTCCAGTTCCAGCCGCTCGCCGTCGCCAACCGCATTCCGGCCCTGACCACCGGCAAGGTCGATATCTTGTTCGCTACCATGGCCATGACGGAAGAACGCGCCAAATCGATCCAGTACAGCAAGCCATATGCGGCGAACACGATCTCGCTCTATGCGGCAAAAGCCGATACCGCAAAAACGCCTGCGGATGTTGCCGGCTGGGAAATCGGCGTGCCGAAGTCCAGCTCGCAGGACAAGGCCATCACCGACGCTGTGGGATCGACGGCGACCGTCCGCCGCTTCGACGACGACGCCTCGACCATTCAGGCGCTGGTCTCCGGACAGGTCAAGGCCGTCGGAGGCAACATGTTCTACGGACAGCGGCTGGATGCCGCCAGCCCAGGCACCTATGAGCGCAAGATCGACTTCCTGACGACTTACAATGGCGTGGGAACACGACTGGGCGAGAAGGACTGGAACGAGGCCGTCAATGCCTTCCTCGACAAGATCAAGGGAAATGGCGAACTTGCAGCCATCACCAAGAAGTGGATGAACATCGATCTGCCGAAGTTCCCGGAATCCATCCCCAACATCCCGTTCACCGTCAAGTAAAGCATATATGGAGGGCGCCGTGCTCAGTTCCGCTAATGATCAGTCGACATTGATATCCCTTGAAAAGGTTCAGAAATGGTACGGCTCCTTCCATGCGTTGAAAAACATCAGCCTGTCGGTTCGCAAAGGTGAGAAGATCGTCCTTTGCGGGCCTTCGGGTTCCGGCAAGTCGACGTTGATCCGCTGCATCAACGCTCTCGAGTTGATCCAGGAAGGCAGGATCGTCGTCGACGGACAGTCGCTCGATGGCACGAGCAAGGCGGTCGACGCCATTCGGCGCGAAGTCGGGATGGTGTTCCAGAACTTCAATTTGTTCCCCCACATGACCGTTCTGCAGAACTGCGCGCTTGCGCCTATGAGGGTCCGCGGAACCAGCCGGGCCGACGCCGAGAGGCTGGCGAGAAAGTACCTCGAACGGGTCCGAATCCTTGATCAGGCGGAGAAGTATCCCGCGCAGCTCAGCGGTGGCCAGCAGCAGCGTGTTGCTATTGCCAGGGCGCTTTGCATGGAGCCCAAGGCGATGCTGTTCGACGAACCCACATCGGCGCTCGATCCGGAAATGGTCAAGGAAGTGCTGGACACGATGATCGGCCTCGCACGCGACGGAATGACCATGATCTGCGTGACCCATGAAATGGGTTTTGCCCGTCAAGTTGCAGACCGGGTCATCTTCATGGCTTCCGGCGAGATCATAGAGGAGGCCGAGCCCGAGGTCTTCTTCAAGTCTCCGACGCATGAGCGCACCAAGTCTTTCCTTGGCGAGATCCTCGCACATCACTGAGCCGATTGGGTTATCGAAATGAACAACAACACATTCCTCGTCGGTCTCATCGGGGCCGACATCCAGATGTCGAAGTCCCCCGCGCTCCATGAAACCGAGGCGCGGCACCTGAAGCTGGATTACCGTTACGAGCTCGTCGACCTCGCCGAGCGCAGTTTACCCGCTTCTGCGCTGCCTGAATTGCTCGTAGAACTCGAAGACCGCGGCTTCGCAGGAAGCAACATCACGCATCCATGCAAGCAGACGGTCATCGCTCATCTTACGAGCCTGTCCGAGGACGCCGAGATGCTCGGAGCGGTCAACACAGTCGTGCTTCGGGACGGAAAGCGGATCGGGCACAATACGGATTGGTATGGCCTCTATAAGAATTTCGAGCGGGGCATGCCCGGTGTCGCCAAAACGCATGCCGTCCTGCTCGGCGCAGGCGGCGCAGGAGTCGCCGTCGCGCACGCGGCCATCAAGCTCGGTATCGAGATGCTCTCGATCTTCGACCAGGACACAAATCGCGCAGCCGCGCTTGCCGATCAGCTCAACCGGCGCTTTTCAAGAACCTGCGCGCAGCCGATCAGAGACGTCGGCGCGGCGCTCGATTCTGCGGATGGGCTGATCCACGCTACCCCGACCGGCATGCGAAGTCACCCGGGTCTCCCGATCGACCCGGAATGGCTTCACCCACATCACTGGGTCGCCGATATCGTCTACATGCCGCTCGTGACCGAACTTCTGGCCCTGGCGGAGGAGAAGGGGTGCAAGACCTTGCCGGGCGGCGGCATGACCGTGTTCCAGGCCGCGGCGGCCTTTGAACTGTTCACGGGTGTAAAACCGGATGCGGAACGCATGTCGCGCCACTTCGAAGAACTGTGTCGAGCTCCAGCCTGACCAGGAGGACATGTCTTGCCGCACATCATCATCGACTATAGCCGGGGTGCTGCCGAAAGGGTGGCGATCGATGAATTGACCAGAGCCGTCCACTATCGGGTGCGCGACGGAGGCCTGGTGAAGCCCACTGCCGTGCGGACCTTCGCCAGGGAGGCGACCTTCTCCTGCGTCGGCGACGAGCATCCGGAAAATCACTTCATCCAGATAATTGTGCGCATGGCGCCTGGCCGGCCGGCAGAAACGAAGCGAGAGTTGTTGAAGGCGGTCCTCGAAGCTGCGCGCGATGTCGCAGCCCCCGCGCTGCAAGCAGGGCGGCTGGGGCTGCGGGCCGATCTTTACGAGTCCGATCCGAATTTCGCATTCCAGGAAATAGCGTTCGCCTAAGCTTGGCAACGCCCTCACAAGGAGAATTACAATGAGCCTGATCTACGTTCTGAATGGCCCAAATCTCAATTTGCTCGGCAAGCGTCAGCCTCACATCTATGGTCACGAGACGCTGGCCGATGTCGAGGCAGACTGCCGGAAAGTGGCCTCAGAACTCGGCCACGAGATCCGTTTCCACCAGAGCAACCGTGAATATGAAATCATCGACTGGATTCACGAAGCGCGCGAAGACGGAGGCGGCATCGTCATTAATCCGGCCGCATTCACGCACACGTCGCTTGCGATCCTCGATGCCTTGAACACGTTCGAAGGTCCCGTCATCGAGATCCATATCTCCAACATGTATAAGCGCGAAAGCTTCCGTCATCATTCCTTCGTTTCCCACCGCGCCGACGGCATCATCACCGGTCTTGGTACGGAGGGCTATCCGCTCGGAATCCGCCGCGTCGCGACGATGCTTACGGCACCCAAGAAGGACTGACAAATGACTCCTCCGGTCAAACTGGCGGTCCTCGGCGCGGGGCTTATCGGGAAACGCCACATCAAACACGTGCTGGACGAGCCGATGGCGGAGCTTGTCGCTATCGTCGACCCGAGCCCGGTTGGAAAGGGGATCGCCAGCGAGGTTGGCGTCAAATGGTTTTCGACCTTTGCTGAGATGGTCGCCGCAGCGCGTCCTGACGGCGTTATCATCGCGACGCCCAACCAGATCCATGTCAGAAACGGTTTTGAGGCCCTCGAGGCCGGCATCCCGGCATTGATCGAGAAGCCCATCGTCGACGATATTGCTGCTGGCGAGAGGCTCGTTGAGATGGCCGAGGCCAAAGGCGTTCCGCTGCTGACCGGACATCATCGCCGACATAATCCGATGATGCAAAAAGCTAAACAGATTATCGAAAGCGGAAAGCTCGGACGAATACTGGTCGTGAATGCCATGTTCTGGCTATTCAAACCGGAGGAATACTTCGACACTTCCTGGCGGCGCGAACGCGGCGCGGGACCAGTCTTTCTCAATCTGATCCACGACATCGACAACCTTCGCTACCTATTCGGGGATGTCACGGCGGTCCAGGCGCTCGAATCCAACGCAGTTCGCGGAAACGCCGTTGAGGAGACCGCGGTGATCCTCATCGAGTTCAAGAACGGAATTCTCGGGACTGCTTCCGTTTCGGATTCCGTCGTCGCGCCATGGAGTTGGGAGATGACGACCGGCGAAAACCCCGCTTACCCTAAAACCGAGGAGGCTTGCTACATGATCGGCGGCACCCACGGGTCGCTGTCGGTGCCGTCGCTCAACATGTGGAGCAATCCGGGCAAAAGGAGCTGGATGGAACCGTTCGAATGTCATCGCGCCGAAATCGAGAACGAGGATCCGCTAGTCCTGCAGATACGCCAGCTTTGCAGGGTCATCAGAGGGGAAGAAGCGCCGCTGGTCAGCGGACGTGAGGGACTAGAAACCTTAAAGGTTATCGAAGCCGTGAAGCGATCCGCCGCGGCGGGCAAGCGTATCAGCCTGACCTAAATCGTTCGCGCCAGGTTACGGCGGTCGGGGAGCATTAGTCATTCACCGAGCTGAAGCGCGGTGGCAGCATTCCTGGGATGTCCCTTGGGTCAAGCCCGAGGGCAGGAATGAGGGAGGTTGAAGCACGGCGCATGCGAGGCCGGACACCGTTGTCATGCAGAACCGCTTTGCAGAGAACTAAAGACCCGGAAGGAAAGAATCCTTCCGCCCGGGCCTCTTTATTTCAAAGCTTCGGCCGGCCGAAGCCGGCATGTCAATCCGGCGCGGAGGTCTGCAGGGCGAGAGCGTGCAATACGCCGCCCATGTTTCCCTTCAGCGCCTCGTAGACCATCTGGTGCTGCTGTACGCGGCTCTTGCCGCGGAAGGCTTCAGCGACGACTTCGGCGGCGTAGTGATCGCCGTCGCCCGCCAGATCGCGGATCGTCACCTTGGCACCGGGAATCCCAGCCTTGATCATGTCTTCGATATCGCCGGGTTTCATGGCCATGATCGTTACTCCTTGCGCATCATTCCGCGGCAAGCTCGCCGCGGCCTTCCATGAAGTCAGGGAACCACGATTCATGGGCATCGCGCAATTGCTGAATCGGCAGTGAAATAAGATCGCCGACATCAAGTGTATCGCCCCCGACCGTGCCGAGGCGACGGAAGGGAACGCCGGCGCCTTCCGCATTGACGCAGACGAAATCGGCGACATCGGCCGGCACAGTCAGCACGTAACGGGCCTGGTCTTCGCCGAAGAGCAGCGCATGCGCAGCACCCTTGCCTTCGCCGAGATCGATCTTCATGCCTTTGTCCGAGGCCATGGCCATTTCGGCGAGCGCGACGGCCAGACCGCCCGAGGATATGTCGTGGCAGGCGGTCGCCTGGCCGTTGCGGATGACGGAGCGGACGAAATCGCCGTTGCGGCGCTCGGCGAAGAGATCGACTTCTGGCGCCGGCCCTTCACGACTGGAGAGCAGGTCTCTGAGATAGACGGACTGACCGAGATGGCTGCCGTCGACGCCGATCATGATCACCTTGTCGCCGTCATTGGCGCTGCCGATGCGGACCATCTTGCGCCAGTCCGGCAGCAGGCCGACGCCTGCAATCGTCGGCGTCGGCAGGATGGCGACGCCATTGGTCTCGTTGTAGAGCGAGACGTTGCCGGAGACAATCGGAAAGTCGAGCGCGCGGCATGCTTCGCCGATGCCCTTCACCGCCTGCACGAACTGGCCCATGATCTCGGGCTTTTCGGGGTTGCCGAAGTTCAAATTGTCGGTGGCGGCAAGCGGCTCGGCGCCGGTCGCGGTGATGTTGCGCCAGCATTCGGCGACCGCCTGCTTGCCGCCCTCGAAGGGATCGGCCTCGACATAACGCGGCGTCACGTCGGAGGAGAAGGCAAGCGCCTTGCTCTTGTGGCCATCGACGCGCACGACGCCGGCGTCGCCGCCGGGGAGCTGCAGCGAGTTGCCCTGGATCAGCGTGTCATACTGCTCATAGACCCAGCGGCGGCTCGACTGATTGGCGGAGCCGACGAGCTGGAGCAGCGCCTGGCCGTAATCCTTAGGCGCCGCGACGAGATTGGCGGGCAGGGGCGCAGGCTTGCCGGATTCACGCCAGGGGCGGTCATATTCCGGCGCCTGGTCGCCGAGATCCTTGATCGGCAGGTTGGCGACTTCTTCGCCCTGATGCATGACGCGGAAGCGCAGGTCGTCGGTCGTCCTGCCGACGATGGCGAAGTCGAGGCCCCATTTGACGAAGATCGCCTTGGCCTGCTCTTCTTTTTCCGGCTGCAGCACCATGAGCATGCGCTCCTGGCTTTCCGACAGCATCATCTCATAGGCGGTCATCCGCTCTTCACGGACCGGCACCTTGTCGAGTTCCAGCAGAATGCCGAGATCGCCCTTGGCGCCCATTTCGACGGCCGAGCAGGTGAGGCCGGCCGCACCCATGTCCTGGATGGCGATGACGGCGCCGGTCTGCATCAACTCGAGGCAGGCTTCGAGCAGGCATTTTTCGGTGAAGGGGTCGCCGACCTGAACTGTCGGGCGCTTTTCTTCGATCGATTCGTCGAATTCGGCCGATGCCATTGTCGCGCCGCCGACGCCGTCGCGGCCGGTCTTAGCGCCGAGATAGACGACCGGAAGACCGACGCCCTTGGCTTCGGAGAGGAAGATGGCGTTGGATTTGGCGATACCAGCGGCAAAGGCGTTGACGAGTATGTTGCCGTTATAACGCGCATCGAACTCGACTTCGCCACCGACCGTGGGAACGCCGAAGGAATTGCCGTAACCGCCGACTCCGGAAACGACGCCGGAGACGAGATGGCGGGTCTTCGGATGATCCGGTTCGCCAAAACGCAGCGCGTTCATCGCGGCGATCGGGCGCGCGCCCATGGTGAAGACGTCGCGAAGGATGCCGCCGACGCCGGTCGCAGCACCCTGGTATGGCTCGATATAGGAGGGGTGGTTGTGGCTCTCCATCTTGAAGACGACGCAATCCCCGTCATCGATATCGACGACGCCGGCATTCTCGCCAGGCCCCTGGATGACGCGTGGCCCCTTGGTCGGCAGCGTGCGCAGCCATTTCTTCGAGGATTTGTAGGAGCAGTGCTCGTTCCACATGGCCGAGAAGATGCCGAGCTCGGTGAAGGTCGGCTCGCGGCCGATCAGATCCAGGATGCGCTGGTACTCGTCCGGCTTCAGGCCGTGGCTTGCAATGAGTTCCGGCGTGATCGGGATGGTGTTTGGAATGGTCATGAGCGGAAAGTCCCTGGCGCGTTTTGCGCTGTCTTTAGCTTATGTAGCGGCGACGCGCGACAGAAAAAAGCCCGCCGTCAACAGAGGGCGGGCAGGCTTTTCTCGTAAAGGCGCCAATCGCTCAGAACTTGTAGCCGATCTGGATGCCGGCGCGCGTCATTCCGTCATTCGGGCCGTCGCAGAGATCGGCATGAGAGGAGTGGGCGATCTGGGCCATCACGTTCCAATTGCGGGTTAAACGGTAACCGGCGCCGACATATTCGTGGAACAGGACGCGGCAGCCGAGTTCCGGGCCGTCATCATTGTCGTCCAGCTCGCCGGTATGGATGACGCCGCCGAATCCGGCTTCGGCAAAGAGTTTTTCATTGAGATCGACTGTCCAGGTGAAGCCCGTGAAGAATTGGGTTGCTTCACCCGAAGTGCCGATCGACGTGCCGAGATGGACACGAGGATGCAACAGCTGTTGCTGCCAGCCGACAGCCTGCTCATATCCGAAAGGATCGAAGAGAGCGGTAATCTCCGGAAAGACGCCATCTTCCCCGGCACGACCCGATTGCACCGAGGCGGAGGCCCCGAAACGCAATTCATCGAATATCTGCTCGCCGGCATTGACCGAACCCGCCATCGAGGTGACGGCTACGGCCGCCACGGATGCCAGCCCCAAGAAGCGTAACGCCATCTTTCCGAACTCGACCCTCATCTGCCGTCCTTTGATTCGCACCAAGCGGGAATGACAAAGAGGTAGCATGGGGGTCGCAGTGGTAAAGCGCTCTCGTCAGGCGTGTGCGTTTTTTCGGAATTATGGCGTGTATTTGCAACAGGTCATATTTCGCCGTCATAGGCGGATCCGCCATTTTCCAGCAGCCGGCGCAGGATCATCAGGCCTGCGGTCAATTCCTGGCCCGTTTTGGGTGAGGAGAAGCCGATGCGAATGCGGTAATAGGTTTTCTCGCTGCGAGCCGCCTTGAATTCGTCTTCGTCATCGACCAGCACGCCGTCGCGAAAGGCTGCATTCTTGAAGGTGCCAGACATCCAGGGCTCCGGCAGTTTCAGCCAGAGGAAGGGCGCATGCGGGTGCGACGCGAAGTCGAAACCCTGCAGATGCTCGCGGGCGATATAGGCGCGCCGGGAGAGTTCTCCGATAACTTCCTTGCGGATCTCGTGCGCCCGGCCGCTTTCGACCAGGCGGGCACAGGTCTCCGCCAGAATGAAAGGCAGGCCACCCGTGACCATCCTGTGCGTCACCTTGATGCGCTGGGCAAAGTGTGGCGGGCAGGCGACCCAGCCGCCGCGCACACCGGCGGCGACCGATTTCGACAGGCCGTTGACCAGGAAGGTGCGGTCGGGCGCAAGCGCGGCGATGAGCGGCGTCTCATCGTCGGCCATGCCGCCGTAGAGGTCGTCCTCGATTAGCCAGACGCTGTGCTTTCTGGCAATTGCAGCAATCGCTGCGCGCCGCTCGTAGGGCATGATCGTCACTGTCGGATTATGCACGGTCGGCATCAGGAAGGCGATCTTCGGATGCTGCTGCTGGCAGAGCCGTTCGAAATCGTCAGGAATGAAGCCGAATTCGTCCGAATCGACCGTCACCGTGCGGCGGCCGAGAAGGCGGGCGCTGCGGCTGACCTGGGTATAGGTCAGATTTTCGAAGACGATCTTGTCGCCCGGCGCCGAGACAGCGGCAATAACGGCGACCGCCGCGGCATGGGCGCCGAGCGTCGGCACGATGTTTTCGACCTCCGGTGTCCAGCCGCTGCGGGCAAGCCAGCGGCGGCCGGCGTCGAACCAGTTGCGCGGAAAACTACGGGAATAGGAGGAAATCTCGGTGAGATGCTGTTCGCCGATCTCGGCGAGGATGGCTGAGATGATCTTGCCTTGGCCGAGGTCTGGGGCGGCTGTCGTATCGAAACGGATCTTGTCGGCGGGCGCGTCCTGAAAGCGAGTGCCGCCGAGCGAGACGGCCAGTGCATCGGTTTGTTCGCCGGGCGGCGTCTCGGCGCGGTTCAGCACATAAGTGCCGCGGCCCACCTCGCCGGCAACCAGGCCGCGCTCGTGCACCAGCGCATAGGCGCGGCCGATCGTGCCGATCGTCACGCCGATATCATAGGCAAGATTGCGCTGCGGCGGCAACTTGCTGCCGGCGGGCAGGGCGCCGCTCGCAATGGCGGATTCGATGCTGTCTGCAAGCCGGAGATAGACCGGCCCGGAGCCGCGGGAAAGATCAGGAAGCCAATTTGTCATGGTGACAATTGCTTATATTGTCACCCCGTACCTGTCAAGATTAAGAGTCAATCTCAAGGATGAGCCGAGAGGATCCCTGAAATGTCTGCATTGCCCGAAATCAACACGCCCATTGTACCTATTGTCTCTTATGAGGACAGGCGCGTCATCCTTCCCAGCCCGCCTGCCGAAGCGACGACGCATCTGGGACGGATCTGGGCCGCCATTCGTCTCTGGCATCAGAAGCGGGAGGGCCGGCGCGCGCTCAGGGAGCTTACTGCGGCAGGACTCAAGGATATCGGGGTTTCGCAGTCCGAAGCCGCACGCGAAATCAGCAAGTCATTTTTCTGGGACTGATGCTGCGGGCGACCGCAGCGATCATTTGCAGGCCCTGTTGCCGCCGGACCAACGATTGACATCGGCGGCGATGCGGCCGGCGACAGGCTCCTGCATCATCGGACCAAAGGTCTGCAGATGGGCAGGGCTTCCCTCGGCCTGGACGACGAGCAGCGGCCGGCTTTCCGGGCTGCCCTTGTGGACGAGCAGGATGCGCGGCCGACCGGAGAAGGAATTGAGTTCCGGAGCGAGCTTATAGGCTGCAAAGGCCGGATCGCCAGATTTGAACCAGCAGGCATTGGCGCCGAGCGCTACGCGCTCCATCGTCGGCAACGCCGCCCGGTTTGGGCCTGCCGCCGGTGCCGGCGACTGGCAGGCCGCGACAACGGTTGCCAGAGCGGTCAACAAAGCGGCGTTTGCGACGGTGAGGCGAGGGCGCATTGATCTTGCTCCAGTGATCCGGATGAAAGTCTTCTCGGCTGCATGCCGTTGCCCGCGGTAGGCCTGCGGGCGGCAGGGCTGAGGTGAGGTCAGGCGGCGACGACGTCGAGCGCCGAGGCGAAGAGGGCCCGGCCATCCGAACCGCCATGGGCGGCCTCGATCAGGTTTTCCGGATGCGGCATCATGCCGAGCACATTGCCCTTTTCGTTCATCACGCCGGCAATGTCGTTGATCGAGCCGTTCGGATTGGTGCCCTCGGCATAACGGAACAGAACCTGACCATTGCCCTCGATCTTCGCCAACGTCGCTTCGTCGGCAAAATAATTGCCGTCGTGATGGGCGACCGGGCAACGGATGACCTGTCCTTGCGCGTAGGCGCGGGTGAAATCCGTCTCGGCATTGACGACTTCGAGCTTGATCTCGCGGCAGACGAATTTCAGCGAGGCGTTGCGCATCAGCGCGCCCGGCAGCAGGCCCGCTTCGACGAGGATCTGGAAGCCGTTGCAGACGCCGAGCACCTTCACGCCCTTTGCAGCCTTGTCGATGATCGCCTGCATGACCGGCATGCGGGCGGCGATCGCGCCGCAGCGCAGATAATCGCCATAGGAGAAGCCGCCGGGGATGACGATCAGGTCAACGTCGGGGATTTCCGTCTCCGTTTGCCAGATCGTCACCGGCTGGTGACCCGAGATCTTGGTGAGAGCGGCGATCATGTCGCGATCGCGGTTGAGGCCCGGAAGTTGAACGACGGCTGATTTCATAGAGTCCCCGCATTTCGCGAAAGATATTGGACTGGAACGCTCTCGGCGAGCCATACTCCATTGTCCGCGACAAAGAAAGAATGGCCTTCTGAAAACATGGCGGCTGCGTCGACACGCAGAATGATATAGTCGCCCTTGCGGCGCACGGCGACAATTTTCGCCGTATCAATGTCGGCCGACAGATGGACGTGGTGCCGCTCCATCTTCTTCAGGCCTTCGCGCTCGATCGACGGCCAGTTCGTGAGTGACGTGCCGTGAAAGAGAACTGCCGGCGGTTGAACCGGGGCTAACGCCAGATCGACCTCGACACTGTGACCTTGATTGGCGCGGATCCTGTTATCGACAAGCGTGAAGCGTTTCTTCGGACTGTTGTCGATGATCTCGACGATATCGGCGCGGGAGACGCCGTATTTCGACGTCAGCACCTTTTCGAGATCATCGAACGACACCCAACCCTCGGCATCAAGCGTCAAGCCTGCGGCATCCGGCGCATGGCGCAAAACATAGCTCATGAATTTCGAGACTTCCGTCTCCAGCTTTGCCTTCAGCATGACGCTCAATCCATAAGACCCGCCGGTTGACGGGCAGGTCTGCAGGTCAGTCGATCGCGATCGCGTAATTCTCGATGACAGTGTTGGCGAGCAGTTTTTCGCACATCGCCTTGAGGTCTGCCTCGGCGCTGGCCTTGTCGGCGCCTTCGAGCTCGAGGTCGAAGACCTTGCCCTGCCTTACATGGCCGACGCCCGAAAAGCCGAGGGCGCTGAGCGCCCCTTCAATGGCCTTGCCCTGCGGATCGAGAACGCCGTTTTTCAGCGTGACGGTGACACGAGCCTTGATCACTTTGTCTTTCCTGCCTTACTTGACCAGACGATCTTTACTTAACCAAAACGGGGCCGGTGCCGCGCACAGGCTCGTTTTCATTGATGATGCCGAGACGGCGAGCGACTTCGGAGTAGGCTTCAAGCAAGCCGCCGAGGTCGCGGCGGAAGCGGTCCTTATCCATCTTCTCGCGGGTTTCGATATCCCAAAGCCGGCAGCTGTCCGGCGAGATCTCGTCGGCGAGGATGATGCGCATCAGATCGCCTTCGAAGAGGCGGCCGCATTCGATCTTGAAATCGACAAGCTGGATGCCGACGCCGAGGAAGAGACCGGTCATGAAATCATTGACGCGGATGGCGAGCGCCATGATGTCGTCGAGCTCGGCCGGATTAGCCCAGCCGAAGGCGGTGATGTGCTCTTCGGAGACCATCGGATCGTCGAGCGCATCGGACTTGTAATAGAACTCGATGATCGAGCGGGGCAGCACGACGCCTTCCTCGATACCGAGGCGCTTGGCGAGAGAACCGGCAGCGACGTTGCGCACGACGATCTCCAGCGGGATCATCTCCACCTCCCTGATCAGCTGCTCGCGCATATTGAGCCGGCGGATGAAATGGGTGGGGATGCCGATCTTGTTCAGGTGGCTGAAGATATATTCGGAAATGCGGTTGTTGAGGACGCCCTTGCCGTCGATGACTTCGTGTTTCTTCTTGTTGAAGGCGGTGGCATCGTCCTTGAAGAACTGGATCAAAGTGCCCGGCTCCGGACCCTCATACAGAATCTTTGCCTTGCCCTCGTAGATACGGCGGCGACGGTTCATCTTGGTCATTCTCTGTTGTTGGCGCTCTTGGGATAGCGCGAGTGGATCGATCTCGTGGCGTCCCCTTAAAGGAAAAGAGAGTGTTTCACAATCCGCCTGTCGCTCCTTCCCCGGTTTCCGGATTTCGTGGCCGCGGTTCCCGGATTTGGTGGCCCTATTTCCGGATTTTACGGAATAGCGCCAAGAGAATCGAATGAATTCGCTTTACGAGTCTAGCGGCTTTTCCTCTATGGTGGAATGAAGGCGAAATGGCGGGCCGCTTATACAGGTTTTATTTGACTCTTCTGCTTGGCAGCGCGCGGCGAAGATGCGTCTGCAGGCCGCGCGCGGCGGTCAGCCCGAGGCGCCAGCATCCCGCGCGAATGAAGGAGGGGATCTGCATGGCCGGCATCGGCCGGGCGAGCGCATAGCCCTGCAGCGTGTCGCAGCCGAGTTGCTCCAGAATGCGGACATGATCCGCCGTCTCCACGCCCTCGGCAATGACGAGTATATTGAGCGAGCGCCCGATATCGATGATCGCGCCGACGAGCTTACGCTGCTCGGCCGAGTGCGGCAGCATGCGGATCAGCTCGCGATCAATCTTCAGCGTGTTCGGGCTCAGGCGCAGAAGGCTGACGATCGAGGCGTGGCCGGTGCCGAAGTCGTCGATATGGATGTCGATGCCGAGCTTGCGCAGCTTTTTCAAATTGGCGGCCACCGCCTCGTCGCAATCGTCGAGCGAGATCGATTCCAGCAGTTCGAAGGCGATGGCGCCGGGTTCGATCTTCAGGGCGCGGAGCTTTTTGCCGAGGTCGGGATCGGTCAGCCGCCGGGCGGAAACGTTGACCGATATTTTGGGGATCGACAGCCCATCCTTGATCCAGGCACGCCGGTCTGCCAGCGCGCGCTCCAGGATCAGGGCGTCGATCGTCGAGACGACGTCGAGATCCTCGGCGATATCGAGAAAGCGATCCGGCGTCAGCAGGCCGTGCACGGGGTGTTGCCACCGTGCGAGCGTCTCGATGCCTGTGACATCGAGCGTGCGGGCGTCGAACTGCAACTGATAGAACGGCACGAATTCATCGCGCTCCAGGCCGATGAGGATTTCATCGGCGAGCTGCTTGGCGGAGACGATATCGTTGCGGGCCGATGCCGAGAAGAATTCGAAGCGGTTTCGGCCAAGCCCCTTGGCGCGATAGAGCGCAATGTCGGCGTCGAGCAGCGTCTGCTTGGCGTCGAGCTTGGCGCCGCCATCGACCGCGATGCCGATGCTGGCGCCGAAACGGCAGTCATGCCCCTCATATCTGACGGGCCGGCGCAGTTCGCGGATCAGGCGTTCGGCCAGGCTGGCGATCTTCTTCGATGCAGCGTCGACGGCGCAGAGGATGACAAATTCGTCACCGCCGATACGCGCGACGAAATCAGCGGCGCGAACGGAATGTCTGAGCACATTTGCGGTGTGTTGCAGCATGGCGTCGCCCGCCCGATGGCCGAGGGTATCGTTGATCTGCTTGAAGCGGTCGAGATCGATATGCAGAACCGCCAAAGCGAGGCCGTTAGCCCGGCATTCCGCCGCGCGGTCGTCCAGCATCTTGTCGAGATAACGGCGGTTCGGCAGACCAGTGAGATAATCGTGCAAGGCCAGATGCTCGATGCTCTCCTTGGCGGCTTCGAGTTCGCGGTTACGGGCTTCCGCCAGTTCCTTGGCGCGCTGCAGCTCGTTGCGAAGCGCGACCTCCTCGGTGACGTCCCAATTGGCGCCGATCAGTTTGCGTTGGCCATTGCCGTCGACGAAGAAGGCCGAGCGGGCACGGATGATTCGTTCGACTCCGTCGCCGCGGATGATGCGGTATTCCTGCTGAAAATCGCTGCCGCTTTCGACGCTGCGATCGGCGAGGCCGAGCACGCGTTCACGGTCATCCGGATGCAGGCTCTTGGCCCAGGCGTCACCGCCGATCTTGCGTGCCGCACCCTGCAAGCCGTAGATGGCAATCAGGCGATCATCCCATTCGACGACGTCGTTTTCGATATCGGCCTCGAAGACGCCGATGCGGGAAACTTCCAGCGCCAGGTCGAGTCGGCGCGACAGGCGCGACAGCGTCTCCTCGGCTTCCTTGCGGGCGGTGATATCGGTATCCGTTCCAACGACGCGCGTCGGTACGCCATTCTCATCCCACTCGACGCAGGCCCCACGGCAGTCGATCCAGACCCAGTGGCCGTCCCTGTGGCGTTCACGATATTGGAAGATCTGATAATCCGGATCGCCGGCATTCTGCCGCTCGATCGCATGGGCGACGAAGTCGCGGTCGTCGGGATGGACGAGTTGCAGCCAAGCCTCGTAGTCGCCGGCGACGTCCTCGTCCGGCGCCATTCCGCGGATGGTTTTCCACGTCGGTGAATAATATTTCCGGTTTAGACGGTAATTGTGGTCCCATACGCCGAGGCCGGAACCAACAAGCGCATGGTTCCAGCGGCTCTCGCGCTCAGCCAGATCAGAATCGTCGGTCGACCCATCGCCGGCCTCAGCCGCTGCAGGATCGCCATGCGCTTCATGGGCCCCTGAATGGGCTTTCCTCACGGGCATTCTCGCTGATTTCATCTCGGCGCAGTCTGCGGCACTTCTATTAAGAAAGCCTTAGAAAGTAGTCGCTGAAATGACGAGCGCCGGGTCTCCCAAATCAGACAGAGAGGCGGCTGAGGAACTGGGCGAAGACCATTGTTCCTTCCGGCCAGGGGCCGTGCCCGGATTCAGCGCTGATATGTCCCGCCTCGCCGGCATCGACGAGGAAGGAACCCCAGCAACTGGCGATATCGTCGGCATGCTCGTAGCTGCCGAACGGATCATTGCGGCTGGCGACGGTGATGGAAGGGAAGGGCAGTGGGTCGCGCGGATAGGGCCCGAAGGTCATCAGGTGCTTGGGGCGGATATCCGGATTGGTGACTTCAGGCGGAGCGACGAGGAAAGCGCCTGCCACCCGCTTGCGGAAATGCGGGATGGCATGGATTGCCGAGGGCACGCCGAGCGAATGGGCGACGAGCACAACGGGGCGGGTCGAGGCGTTCACCTCTTCGGCGATACGGGCGATCCAGTCCTCGCGGACCGGCTTCGTCCATTCGGCCTGTTCGACGCGCCGCGCCGTGCTGAGCTTCGCCTCCCAGCGGCTCTGCCAATGGCCGGGGCCGGAATTGGTATAGCCGGGGATGATAAGGATATCTGCGTCTGAGGCTTTCATAGTGCCGCCGATGTGAGAAAGCCCGCCCAAGATGTCAAGAGGGGGCGGCAAGGGAGAGAGCGACACGGGCGATGAATTTTGTTATGTTGCTCCAGTGCCGGTTGCGGATTTCGTATCGGCTTGCCCGCCGATGCCTATCCGCGGCCGACCAAAGTCTCGGCTGAGGAGGAGAAAGCCATGGCGGCATTTCATGTCATGACGGGTGCCAGTGAAAACCAGGCGCGGCCCGTGGTCAATCGCATCGGTATCGGCGACGTCTTCGACGCGCTGAAGCGCGGGCTCGAAGATTTCAGTGAAAAGCCTTCCCACTATGTGTTCTTGTGCCTGATGTATCCAATCGCCGGCGTCTTCCTGACGCTGTGGACCTCCGGCGCCAACCTGCTGCCGATGGTATTCCCGCTGATGTCCGGTTTCGTGCTGATCGGTCCGATTGCGGCGATCGGTCTTTATGAGATCAGCCGCCGACGCGAGGAAGGCCTCGATACGTCATGGACGCATGCGCTTGAGGTGCGCCATTCGCCGGCGCTGCCATCGATCATCGCCGTCGGACTGATGCTCTTTGCCCTTTTCGTCGTCTGGCTGGTGACGGCACAGACGCTGTACGCCAATCTTCTCGGTGATGTGTTCCCGCGCACCATGACGGTCTTCACCCGCCAGGTCTTCGGTACGGCCCAGGGCCTGCAGCTGATCATCTGGGGCAATCTCATCGGTTTTGTCTTCGCGCTCGTCGTGCTGGCGATATCGGTCATCACCTTTCCGCTTCTGCTCGACCGCGACGTCGGAGCGGTTGCCGCCGTCGTGACCTCGATTCGTGCGACGATCGCCAATCCGGTACCGGTGCTGCTCTGGGGCCTGATCGTCGCCGGACTTCTCGTTGTCGGCACCATCCCGGTCTTTGCCGGACTCGCACTCGTTATCCCGATCCTCGGCCACGCGACCTGGCATCTCTACCGCAAGCTGATTGCGCGGGAAGCTGTGTAGCTTCGGTCCTGCCCGCGGGAAAACCTTCATACCGTGTGATCCCCCGATTTTCGGGAACCTCGAACCTGCCTCGGAGTTTTTTTACTCCGAGGAGAGATTTCAGAGGTGATGATGACGCATCTGTTTGCCCGCTTCGCAAGCAAGACATCGGAATGGGCGGGTAAGCCCGTCATCTTCATCCTGGCACTGTGCGTCGTTATTATCTGGGCCTTGCTCGGACCTTTCTTCGACTATTCGGAAACCTGGCAGCTCATCATCAACACGGGAACGACCATCATCACCTTCCTGATGGTCTTCGTCCTGCAGAACGCCCAGACGCGCGACACCCGGGCAATCCAAGCCAAACTCAACGAAATCATTTTGACAAGCCATGCGGAGAACCGCTTTATCGGCATCGAAAATCTCGACGAGGAAGAGCTGAAACATCTCGACGAACTGGTCGCCAAGGCCGCCAAGGGCAGGGGGCAGACGGAGGCCTGCCAAACGACCGAGATTGAGCTAGCGATGCCACCACCGAAAAAGGCGCAGGCGCGCAAACGCTCTGCGCATGCCAAAGCATCGAAGCAGAAACAACGGCCACTTGAGAAAAGCTAACCATCATCCATTCAGCAATCACAAAAAGAAAAAGACAGAAATGAAAACGGCGCCTGCGAAGTCCCCGTCAGTCTGTTAAAAAAGTCTCGTCCGTCATGCTCGGCCTTGTGCCGAGCATCTAACCACTGCAGTTTCTTACAGGAAAACATCTATTTCAGTCACTTAATTGGGTCGGCGCAGATCCTCGGCACAACAAAGCCGAGGATGACGTCGCGGCTTTCGCAGTAGTTTGTCAACAGTCGGACGGCGGCTACAAGACGCCGTCACATCGTTGCAGTCCGCTCAAGCGTTGCCGAAGACGCGGCGGAAGATCGTATCGACATGCTTGGTGTGATATCCAAGGTCGAACTTCTCCCGAATATCCTCCTCGGACAAGGCAGCCCTGACCTCAGCGTCAGCCAGCAGCTCTTCCAGAAAATCCTTGCCCTGTTCCCAGACCTTCATGGCATTGCGCTGCACCAGCCGGTAGGCGTCTTCGCGGGAGGTGCCGGCCTGGGTCAGCGCCAGGAGGACGCGCTGGGAGTGGACGAGGCCGCGGAACTTGTTGAGGTTCTTCTCCATGTTCTCGGGATAGACAAGCAGCTTTTCGACGACGCCGGCCAGACGCGACAGGGCGAAATCGAGGGTGACTGTGGCGTCCGGGCCGATCATGCGTTCGACCGAGGAATGGGAGATATCGCGCTCGTGCCAGAGGGCGACGTTTTCCATGGCCGGCATGGCGTAGGAGCGGACCATGCGGGCAAGGCCGGTAAGGTTTTCGGTCAGCACCGGGTTACGCTTGTGCGGCATGGCCGAGGAGCCCTTCTGGCCGGGCGAGAAGTATTCTTCCGCCTCCAGCACTTCGGTGCGCTGCAGATGGCGGATTTCGGTCGCGAGCCGCTCGATCGACGAGGCGACAACACCGAGGGTCGCGAAATACATGGCGTGGCGGTCGCGCGGGATGACCTGGGTCGAGACCGGCTCGGCCTTCAGGCCGAGTGCTTCGGCGACATGTTCCTCGACGCGCGGATCGATATTGGCGAAGGTGCCGACGGCGCCCGAGATAGCGCAGGTCGCGACTTCCTCGCGGGCAGCGACGAGACGCTGGCGGCAGCGCTCG
The DNA here is from genome assembly GCF_030182485.1 of Rhizobium atlanticum. Classification (NCBI taxonomy): domain Bacteria; kingdom Pseudomonadati; phylum Pseudomonadota; class Alphaproteobacteria; order Hyphomicrobiales; family Rhizobiaceae; genus Rhizobium; species Rhizobium atlanticum. The sequence goes on along the minus strand of NZ_JAQJCJ010000010.1, from coordinate 125,877 downwards.
AATTCGGCATAGGCAAGCGCCAGCTTGACGCCGAAGGTTGTCGGCTCGGCATGGATGCCGTGCGAGCGGCCGATGGTGACCGTGTCCTTGTGTTCGAAGGCGCGGGTTTTCAGCGCTGCGAGGAGCCGGTCGAGATCGGCGATGAGGATATCAGTGGCACGCACCAGCTGGACGTTGAAGCAGGTGTCGAGCACGTCTGATGAGGTCATGCCCTGGTGGACGAAGCGCGCATCCGGGCCGACGATTTCGGCGAGGTGAGTCAGGAAGGCGATGACGTCATGCTTGGTGACCGCCTCGATTTCGTCGATGCGGGCGACGTCGAAGGTGGCCGCACCCCCTTTTTCCCAGATCGTCCTTGCCGCCGATTTCGGGATGACGCCGAGTTCGGCCAGCGCGTCGCAGGCATGTGCCTCGATCTCGAACCAGATGCGGAACTTGGTTTCGGGAGACCAGATGGCGACCATTTCGGGCCGGGAGTAACGCGGGATCATGGGCGGCTGCCTTCACTTCGAGAGGTTTGCTTCATTGAGTTAGCGCCCCTGTAGCAAAGACCGGCGGCAATCTCAACGCATGCGTTTGGTGAGATGATAGCTGCTGACGACAAGGCAGACGAGGCCGAGCGGCAGGAAAAGGCGAAGGCCGATCACCAGGAACTGGTAGACGGCACTGATGCCGGTGAAGACGAACTGGAAGGCCCAGGCGACGCTGCCGAAGGGCGCGTGCCAGCGCGAATAGAAGATCCGGTATTCCATGGCGAAGAGGAGGGCGGTCATCAGGATCGTGGCTGCCGTCAGCGTCACGAAAAAGGCGGCGAAGCGCGCTTCCGGTGGCCTGTTATAGGCAAAAAACCGAGCGACCGGCAGGGCGAAGGGCCAGGAGAGCAGGCCGCCGAGAAAATAGAGTGCCGCCACCTCGGCGAGCCGGCTCGTCTCGAGGCCGTTGCGGAGGTAAAGGCCGAGCATGGCGGCGGCCAGCATCTGCACGCCCCAGAGCAATGCGCCGGCAAAGAGATCGGAGGAGGGCGGCTTTGCCGCCCTTAGGCGATCCATCCTGGGGCGATCCATGCTCAGGGATGGACCGGGACGGCGATCCAGCGTCCGTTCCTCTCAGCATCGAAGGCGAGAACCAGCGCAATGTGAATTTGATTTCCGTCTTCAGGCTGGTAGACCACCGCGCCGCCGATCCTGAATTCGACCGAGCATGTGCGCTCGGCCGGAACAGCCGTTGCCTGCCGCGCAGCCTGACGGTTCGGGACACCTTCCTTCTCGATCATCTGCAGGCTGAAACCAAGGACACGCTTGTCGACCGTTGCGCATTCCTTCGGCGTCGGCACCGGCGTCTCGCCGAGTGAGAGCGTATAGGGCGTCTTCGGTGGCCCATCGATCGCAAGTGTGGTGTAGCGAAGTGTCTTCGAGGGCGAGCCGAGCTCGGTTGGCGGGTTGAAGGCGGCAATCAGACCCGGATTTGTCAGAAGGTCGTACTTATCCATCTGGCTGCGCGCCGCCGTTAAGTTCTGCCGGCGGGCCTTGGAAAGATTGGCGTCCTTATCCGTCAGTTCGGTGCGAAAGGGGGTGCCTTCGAGATATTGGCCGCCGTCGGTATTGATGAAGTAGGTTTCCGAATAGGGAGTCTTGCTGTTTTCTTTGATGCCGAATTCCTGAAATGCGAAGACCTTGCCGTCAGCGGAAAAGCCGATCGGCTGGATGCTGGCAATGTCTCCGGCCAGCGACAAGCCGGGCAGGCCGGCCAATGCGGCTGCAATCATGCCACCAAAGATCAGACGCTTCATCATGCTCGTGCCCCTTCGGCTGCCTGACGCAATTCGGCGACGGTCTTACGATAGCTGTCGACCGTACCGCCCTTGAAAATTGCCGAGCCGGCGACGAGCACGTTGCCGCCGGCGCGCGCGATATCGGGCGCCGTTTCCACGGTGACGCCGCCGTCGACCTCGAGTTCGATCGGCCGGTCACCGATCAGAGACTTTGCCGCTGCGATCTTGGCCGTCATCGCCGGAATGAATTTCTGTCCGCCGAAACCGGGATTGACCGACATGATGAGGATGAGGTCGACGTCTTCGACCACGTTCTCGATGGCGCTCAGCGGCGTCGCCGGATTGATCGTCACGCCGACCTTCTTGCCAAGATTGCGGATGGTTTGCAGTGAGCGGTGCAGATGTGGCCCGGACTCGGCATGCACGGTGATGCGGTCGCAGCCCGCCTTGGCAAAGGCTTCGAGGTAGTCATCGGCCGGAGAGATCATCAGATGGCAGTCGAAAGTGGCATTCGTATAGGAACGCAGCGACTTGATGACATCGGGACCGAAGGAGATGTTCGGCACGAAATGCCCATCCATCACGTCGAGGTGGATCCAGTCGGCGCCGGCGGCCGTTACGTCGCGCACCTCCTCGCCGAGCCTGGCGAAATCCGCCGCGAGGATCGAAGGGGCAATGCGAATGGGCAGCGTCATCAAGTCTTACTCCCGTATGGGCGCCATCTGCGCACGGCGCCGGAATTCAGGGCTGGCGGCCGCTCATTGCGTCGGCGCAGCAGGTGGAAAAAAGCCATTGCCCCGCCATTCAAGCAGGCGGTAGGGGTTTTGCGAAAGCTCGTGCGCGCCGGTGAAGGCGACCGCGCCGATCGGTGTCTGGAACGTCGTGCCGACAAGGGTCTCCCGCAGCGGCTTGCCGGCGGCAGCGGCGGCTTCGGCCGCCTGGCCGGCAATCAGGGCCGCCGCCAGGGATGGCAGGACATAACCTTCAGGCTCGGTGCCCTTGGCGCGCAAAGCGCCGGCCGCCGGCGCGCCTTCTGGCAAAAGCGCATATTCGGGCAGGGCGACGGCACGCACGCCGGGGGCGAGAGGCAGCGGCTGATCGGCGGCGCGCATGGCGTCGCCGCCGAGGATCGACAGCGGAATGTTTTCCGCCTTGGCGTCGCGGGCCATGACGGCGACGTCGTTGCGATCGCCGCCAACGAAGACCCTTGTGGCGCCGGCCCGTTTCAGGCGGCGGACGAGGGCGATCTGCTGCTCCTGTCCCGGCCGGTAGGTATCGGTGAAAACTGGCTTCAGGCCGTTCTGCTCCAGCGCATTGCGCACAGCTTCCGTCAGTTCGCGGCCATGAATGGTGCCGTCCTCGATCAGCGCGATCGGGTCGGCTGCCCAGTCCTTGAGGATCACCTCGATGATCTTTGCCGCCTCAGTGCCGTCGGCCGGTGCCAAGCGGAAGAGCGGCCAGCCGTTTTTCAGCGCATCCTCCATCAGGATGCGCGAACGTGCCGAAACGGTGATCGCGGGAATATTGGCGTCCTTCAGCTTCGGCAGTGCGCCTTCCAGCGTCTCACTGCAGAGAAAACCGACGGCAATCTGCACCTTGGCACTCACGAGCGCATCGGCGACCGCCGCGCCGCTATTGTCCTCGCAGGTCTCGTTGACGGCGACGAGCGTATTGCCTGATTGCTGGATCTCGAAACCGGCGCCGGCGGCGATCTGCGCGCCGAGCAGGCCGAGCGGCCCGCCCTGCGGGGCGACGACGCCGATCGTCACGCCGGCCGCATGACCTTGCGCCGCCGTTCCGAGCAGCGTCAGAAAGGCTGCTATGCCACGCAGGTTGATCATGAAAGGCGAAGATCCCTAGCCATCGTCCATGCCCTTTTATCCGTAAGGCCGCAATCGTCAAAGAAAAACAAGCGGAACCCAGCGCTTTTCACCGGACCTATTGTAGAAAAGGTAACCGATGCTCGCCATATTGGCGCGATAGCAAGTCGAACTACGGTGCCGGACCTCATTTCAGTCGCGCAAAGGACACTGTAGCATTTTGAATTGCTGCATAGTTCTCCTAAATCGATCCCGATTTAAGGAACGACGCAGGCAGAAGAGCACGCGGGAGAAGCACGTGTTGAACAGGCAGCATATCGACCCCGGCCTTTATCGCGATGCCATGAGCCGTTATGCCGGTCATGTGCAGCTTGTGACGACGGCAATGGAAGGTCTGCGCCGCGGCGTCACCATCACCGCCGCCTGCTCGGTCTCGGACAACCCGGCTTCGGTGCTGATCTGCCTCAACAATACCAATCCGAAGAACGAGATCTTTTTCCGTAGCGGCATCTTCGTGCTCAACACGCTCGGCGCCCACCACCAGGCCGTCGCCGATGCTTTCTCCGGGCGCACCGCGATTGCCAATGACGAGCGCTTCGCCAGCGGCCGTTTCGACACGCTCGTCACCGGCGCCCCCGTTCTTGCCGATGCGCTCGCCGCCTTCGACTGCCGGGTGACCGACATCAAGGAAATGCCGACACACAATGTCATCTTCGGTGAGGTTGCCGCCGTCCGCTTCAGCGAGAAGCACCCGGCGCTCATCTATATGAACCGGGATTATCACACGCTGTAATGCGGCTGGCGGGTAAGGAAACAGAGAATGGATAATGCCGGGATCGAGGAAATGTTTCAGGGGCTCGGCCCCGTCACGATCAAGCGGATGTTCGGAGGCAAGGGCATCTATCATCTCGGGCGCATCGTCGCCGTCGAAGTGCGCGACGAGATGCTACTGAAAGCCGATGAGACGAGCGCCCCGGAATTTGCTGCCGCCGGCGCCACGCAATGGGCCTATGAAGGCAAAAAGGGCAAGCCGGTGAAAATGCCCTACTGGTCGATTCCCGAAGAGGCTTACGACGATCCCGATCTGATGGCGAAGTGGGTGCGGCTCGCCTATGAGGCGGCGCTTCGCGCCGAAAGTTGAGCGGGTGGCAAGGCTGCGATCGCCGCCTTGGTGAAGGCTGACAGCGGTTCCGGCAAATCCGTCAAGGGAAACCAGCCGAAATCCGAAAGCTTGTCCGGCTCGGTCAATTGCGGCTCGCCATCGACGTCGCGCGCGAGATAAAGGATGGAGATCCAGTGCTGGCGGTCGGCATAGATGATCTGTTCGGTCATGCCGATGCGCTCGATCCGGCCGATCCTGAGGCCGGTTTCTTCCTCGGCCTCGCGGCGCGCAGCTTCTTCAGCCGGCTCCATGTGATCGACCTTGCCGCCGACGATGTTCCAGTAGCCGGCTTCAGGTGGGCGTATGCGCTTGTAGAGGAGGATCCTGCCTTGGCGTAGGATCACCAAGCCGACGCCAAGGCCCGGGAAGTCGACGCCAGGCTTGCCCAATGGATGTTAGACCTTGGCGCTGCCGGCGATCAGCATGAAGGCGGGGATATCGTCGCCGAAACCGACCGGAGTCGGGCCGTCATCGTGATCACGATGACGGCGGCGGTCGCGGCTGTCGTCATTTGCCGGATAAGGCCGATTGTTGCGCGCATTGTTTTGCGGCTTCTGCTCTGCTTTGCGCTCGTTCTTCACGACTTCGGCCTTTGCTGGTGCTGCTGTGATCACTTGGACGTCATTATCCTGTATTTCGTTATCAGATTTATGACTCGCAGCACTGTGCCTGCCGCGTCCGCGCCCGCGATCCTTGTCGCCACGTTCGCGTCCGTTGCGGCGAGGACGGTCGCTATCCTTGCCTTCTTCCGCCGGTGGCAGCGAGTTCAGGTCGCCATTCAGCCATTCGACATTTTCGCCGATCAGCTTCTCGATGGCGTCAACGAATTTCGTGTCGCGCTTGGTGACGAGAGTGAAGGCGGCGCCGGATCGGCCGGCGCGGCCGGTGCGGCCGATGCGGTGGACATAGTCCTCGGAGTGGATCGGCACGTCGAAATTGAAGACGTGGCTGACATCGGGAATGTCGAGACCGCGAGCGGCAACGTCGGAGGCCACCAGCAGCTGGAGGTTACCGTCACGGAAGTTCTGCAGCATCGTCGTGCGGGAACGTTGGTCCATGTCGCCATGCAACGCACCGACGGAGAAGCCGTGGCGTTCCAACGAACGGAAGAGATCGGCGACATCCTTCTTGCGGTTGCAGAAGATGATCGCGTTCTTGAGTTCGGTCTGGGCGCGGACCAGCTCACGTAAAACCGCGCGCTTCTCGTAATCCTTGCTGTGCGAGGCGACGAAGCGCTGCGTCACGGTCTTTGCGGCCGAAGCGGGCTTTGCCACCTCGATACGCTCGGGGTTCTGCAGGAACCGGTCGGCGAGCTTCTGGATCTCCGGCGGCATGGTGGCCGAGAAGAACAGCGTCTGGCGGGTGAAGGGGATGAGCTTGGCGATGCGCTCGATATCGGGAATGAAGCCCATGTCGAGCATGCGGTCGGCTTCGTCGATGACGAGGATTTCGACGCCGCTCATCAAGAGCTTGCCGCGCTCGAAATGGTCGAGCAAGCGGCCGGGCGTGCAAATCAGCACGTCGGCGCCGCGCTCGAGCTTGCGATCCTGGTCCTCGAAGGAAACGCCGCCAATCAGAAGGGCGACATTGAGGCGGTGGTTCTTGCCATACTTCTCGAAATTCTCGGCGACCTGAGCGGCGAGTTCGCGCGTCGGCTCGAGGATCAGCGTGCGGGGCATGCGGGCGCGGGCGCGGCCCTTTTCCAGAAGCGACAGCATCGGCAGGACAAAGGATGCCGTCTTGCCGGTGCCGGTCTGCGCGATGCCGCAAATATCGCGGCGTTCAAGCGCAAAAGGAATGGCTCCCGCCTGAATAGGCGTGGGGGTCGAATAGCCCGCATCGGCAACGGCCGATAGCACTTTTTGGCTCAAGCCAAGGTCAGCGAATGTCGTCAAAGGGAAAACTGTTTCCGTTCCGGTTCGGCCGAGCTCTGAACGAGTCGGCGGGATTGCATGCCGCAATGCAGCGCGACATAGCTCCGAATGGCCGGCAAGTCAAGAAATAGAGAGGCCGCACCCTGTGCAGAGTGAAGCTTTGGTTACCGGGCGGGTATTACTTGATATAGGTGGCGAGTTTAAGGCCCGCATTCATGAAATATACTGGATCGACCGCATGGCCGTTCTGGCGCACTTCATAATGCAGATGGGTACCGGTCGAGCGGCCGGTGCTGCCGGCAAGGCCGATGACGTCGTTGCGGTCGACCGTATCGCCGGCCGTGACGAGAACCTGGGACATGTGGCCATAACGCGTCGAGATGCCGTTGCCGTGATCGATCTCGACCATATTGCCGTAACCGCCTGTCCAGCCGGCTGATATCACCTTGCCGGGCGCTGTCGGGCGGATCTTTTCGCCCGGCGAAAATCGGAAGTCTACGCCGGAATGCAGCGCCAGGCGGCCCAGGAAAGGATCGCGCCGGTTGCCGAAGGGGCTGGTCATTTCCTTGCCGACAGCGGGATTGCGGAAGGGCAGGGATTCGGCCGTGCTGCGCACGGCTTCCAGCCTTGTCAGCGCGCCGTCGAGAGCGGCCAGCGAATTGTTGAAATCATCATTGCTCTCCGGCTCGACGAACGGGCCGCCAACGGCGCTGTCATCCCAGTCCTGCTTGGTTGCGGTCTCGGGCATCGGAATCTTGAACCGGGTCAGCACGCTCTCGATGGCATTGGTGGCATTGCCGGCGTCGCTCGTCAGTTGCTCGATGCGGTTGCGCTGGTCCTGTTCGACATCCTTCAGCGACAGCGTCACCTTGGAGAAGATGCGGTCGGCGCGATCGCCGACCGTCTCTGTGGCCGGCACATAGGCAAGAGTCGTATTGTCGGGAGTGGCGTCGGCTGGTGCGCCGCCTGCGAGCTGTTTCTCGATAGCCTCGATGCCGCTTCCGCCGAGCGAAGCGCGCTTGTCCTTAATGGCCGGGGCATAGGATTGCGCAGGCGAAGACAGCGCGCTGTCCTTATCTGTGAGCCCGGAGCTTTCGGCACGATCGAGCAAGTTGTCGAGCTTGCCGTGGCGTGAGGTGAGCGCCATCTGCTGCTCCATCAGCTTGTCGACTTTGTCTTCCACCACCTGCTGGTCAAGAAGCTGACGGGAGGTGATGCGGTCGACCTGGGCGCGAAGGGCGGCGATACGGTCCTCATAGTCGTGCTGCATGCGGGCCTGGCGCGCCATAGTGGCGCCGATCAGGTCGTCGCGCAGGACGAGATAGGAGGTCGCCAGGAGATAGCCGATTGAAAAGACGCCGAGGAAGCAGAAGGCGAGAGCGGCCATCCACGGCCGAACCGTCATGTGGCGGACTTTGTCACCGCTTGCCAGGATCAGAATATGTTCCTGCGACCGCTTGCCGAATACCCGGTGCTGATGTCCGCCGTTCACGCAGGCTCTCCCGATTGATGCTCTACGCCTCTTTCGGAAAATTAGACACGTTTATGGTTAATGAATGCTTTCGTCGTCGCGGTTTACGTTAGAAAATCGATCAGCTCAAGCATGGCTGATCGATGCCAGGGAGCGGTAGAAGGATGGCGTCAGCCCGGCTTCGGCGCGAGCGAGATCGTTGAAAGGCGGCTTCAGCGGCCCCCGGAAATTGGCGCGCACCAGCTCCTGAAAGGCCTTTGCCGGGTCGCGTTTCTCCCGCGCGCAGAGGAAGCGGAACCATTTGGCGCCAACGGCGACGTGACCTTTCTCGTCGTTGTAGATGACATCGAGCACCGCTGCGCTTTCGAGATCGCCAGTCTCACGCATCTTCGCCTGCAGCGAAGGGGTGACGTCGAGACCGCGGGCTTCCAGAATGAGCGGCACGACGGCGAGTCTCGCCGTGAGATCATTGCGCGTCGAATGAGCCGCCTGCCACAACCCGTCATGGGCGGGAAGATCGCCGTAATCGGCGCCGAGATCGTTGAGGCGGGCGCGCACCATGCGGAAATGCTTCGCTTCCTCGAAGGCGACCTGCATCCAGCCGTCGAAGAAGGAATTGGGCACAGGCTCGGTCGCGAATCGTGCGACGATATCGAGCGCCAGATCGACGGCGTTGAGCTCGATATGAGCAATGGCATGGAGAAGGGCGATCCGGCCTTTCAGCGTGTGCAGCGAGCGCCTTTCCACCTGGGTCGGCGGCGTCAGTACCGGTTTCTCGGGGCGACCGGGCCTCTCCGGCAGGGCTGCGTCGAGCGGTGAGCGCAGCGACACCCGGCGGGCGAACCAACGGGTGGCGCTTTCCTGCGCAAGGGCGGTCTTGCGGTCGAGATCGGCTGAGCGGATGGCGTCGATAGCGCCGCCGCGCAGCGAGCTTATCGCGAGATCAACGGTCACGCGGCCAGGTTCCTGACGGCTTCGAGGACGGTCTCGGCATGGCCCTGCACCTTCACCTTCTGCCAGATCGTCGCGATCGTGCCGTCCTGGCGGATGAGGAAAGTCGTGCGCTCCACGCCCATGAAATTGCGGCCGTACATACTCTTTTCCTTCCAGACACCGTAGGCCTGGAGCGTCGTCTTCTCTTCGTCGGAGGCGAGCGCCACCGAAAGACGGTGCTTTTTGATGAACTTGTCATGGCAGGCTGCCGAATCGGGTGACATGCCGATAACGGCAGCACCAGCTGCTTCAAACTCCGGCGCCAGCGCTGTGAAAGCCAGCGATTCAGCCGTGCAGCCTGTCGTGTCGTCCTTGGGGTAGAAGAAGATAACGAGGGGCCGGCCGTGAAAATCGGAAAGCGAGACACGGCCGCCGCCATCGCGGGGGAGGTTGAAGTCGGGGGCCAGGGCACCGATGCCGGGAACCGCCATTGGGAAAACCTTTCTTTTGCCGGGTTTATGGATGACACTCTCTGTCCCCGAATTATATATTGGACGGAAACCCGTCCAGCATGGCCGGGTTCAATTCTTCGATTTAAGGGAGAGCCCGAGGGCGCATGTCAGCCATCCGCGGCGAAAAGGTCACGTTTCGCAAGAAGGATATCGTTGCGCTGGACCGCTTGCCGTCCGCTCAGGCCGAGGATCCGATCATCGTTCATTGTCCGCCGCCGCGTTCGCCGATGCGCCGGACGGCGAAGCTGACGTCAGTTTTTCTAGGACTGATTCTCGTTATCCTTGCTGCCATCGTGTTCACCATCGAAGGCGGCATGTTCGACAAGCCGCTGTCTCAGCAGGCGCAGGCGGCGCTTGATGGCGTGGCGGGACCGCGTTACCGCGCTGAAGTCGGCTCCACCGTCATCCGGTTCACCTCCGACTTCCGACTGGCGCTGGAAGCGCGCAACGTCAATATGATCGACCAGAAGAGCGGCCAGCACCTGTCGACTACGGGTTCGGTGCGCCTGGGCCTCGATCCGCTGCAGCTTTTCCGCGGCCGCATCGCCGTTGCGGATATCGAAGCGGAGGATATCGCACTCGACACCGCGCTTCTGCCCTCCGGCAACCCGGTCAAGCTTGACGATCTGCGCCTCGACGCCATGCCGGCGGCGATGGAGACGATCTTCGCGCAACTCGACGTGTTCGACAGCATCGTGACGCGCGGCTCGACGAATTCGGTGCGCATCTCCGGCATCGACATCAAGCTTGCCGATACCGCGAACGGCCCGCTGTCGCTCGTCGTCGACAATCTGGTGTTTGCTCTTGGTGGGCCATCCTCGCTGCAATTGAGTGGCGAGCTGGCGCTTAACGGCGAGGTGGCGGAACTCGACGTGCTGGCCAAGAAGGAAGACGGCCAGGTGTCGAAGATGACGGCAACGCTCAAGCATGCGAACCTGACGCCGTTTACGCTGAAGCGCAACGATCAGGGCGTGATACGGCAGGGACTTAACACTTTTGCCGATCTGACGGTGTCGGCCACCAGGGCGCGCGATGGCGTCGAGCCGGCGCTCGGGGCGACGATCGACGTCGATCCCGGTCTGATCTATGCCGACGGCGATCCGCAGGAACTGTCGGGCGGGCAAATCAATCTGGCCTATGACTTCGTCAAGCAGACAGTCGAGATCGCTAAATCGAATCTCCGGTTCGGCGCAACCACGCTGCCCCTCAACGGCGCGCTGATCGATCTCGACAAACTCGATCCTAAAGCCGGCAAGGGCTTCGGCATCGATCTGCTCGTCAGCGGCGGCACTGCCGCTCCGAGCGGCTCCGGCGAAGAGCCTGTTGCTTTCGACATCCAGGCGACCGGACGCTATATGGTCGCCGGCCGGGAATTCCTGTTCCCCAATATGACTGTCTCCAGCCCGCTCGGCGCGCTTTACGGGGCGTTGCACATCAGGCTCGGTGACAAATCGCCGGAAATCAGCTTTGCCGGCCAGTCCAGAGAGCTGCAGACGACGGCGATCAAGCAGCTCTGGCCGTTCTGGATGGCGCCCAAGGTGCGCACTTGGGTGCATGGCAATCTCTTCGGCGGCACCGTGACCGATGCCTCGATTTCAGTCTTCATTCCCTTTGGTCGGCTTGACGAGGCAGCCGGCGGTAAAGGATTGAAGCTCGACACCAATCAGATCCGCATCGGCTTCGATATTGCAGGCGCGCGGATGAACGTCGCCGGCGACATTCCGCCAGTCCGTGATACGGCGGCGCATTTCGATCTGACCGGTCCCGTTGCAACGATTTCGATCAAGAGCGGCATGTCCTATTTTCCCTCCGGCCGGTCCGTCGGCCTCGGGCAGGGAACGTTCGTCATACCGTCCGCCTACGACAAACCGCTGATGGCCGATATCGATCTTGCGGTATCGGGCGCGGCGGACGCCATAGGCGAGCTCCTCACCTATAAGCCGATCCGGGTGCTGCAGCGCGCCGGCTTTACGCCCGACGATTTCAAGGGGCATATCGACGCGAATGTGAAGGCGCATTTCGGACTACTGTCGTCACAAAACCCGCCGCCGGCCGAGTGGAAGGCCGCCATGAAGCTCGCTGACGTCGATCTTGCCAAGCCGTTTTCCGGCCGCACGATCAGCAATGTCAGCGGCATGCTGAACGGCGATCCGAAGCAGATCACGCTCGACGCCAAAGGCGAGATCGACGGCATTCCTGCCGATATCGATCTGACCGAGCCGGTCGAGGCGTCGTCTGGTGTGCAGCGGCAGCGCGTGATTACGGCGACGCTCTCCGATGAGCAGCGCAGCAAGGTGATGCCCGGGCTTTCCGATATCGTCAGGGGCAACCTGAAGATGGTGCTGACGCGGATCGACGATGACCGGCAAGAGGTTCAGCTCGACCTCACCAAATCGATGCTCGACCTGCCCTGGATCGGCTGGTCGAAAGGCAGCGGCATTGCCGCCTCCGCGGAGTTCGAAATGTCCGGCCCGCCCGAGAATACCGAGATCAAGAATTTCCGGCTGAAGGGTGACGGCTTCGGCGCCAGCGGATCGCTTGTTGTCGGCAAGACCGGCCTTATCTCGGCGGATTTCGACAGCGTCAGGCTCTCCTCGCTCGACGATTTCGCTCTGTCGGTCAAACGCAGCAAGGGCAATTTCGACGTCTCCGTTTCCGGCGACAGCGCCGATGCGCGGCCGATCATCGCCCGATTAAAATCGGGCTCGGAGGGCGGCGAGGACGGCGATGGCGACAACACCGGCGTATCGGTGCGCGCCAAGCTGAAAAACGTCGTCGGCTTCAATGACGAGAGGGTCGGCAATTTCCAGGCGCAGGTGTCACTGCGCGGCGACAGGCTGCAGACACTGAATTTTTCCGGCATCACGGACAGCGGCGAGGCCGTTGTCAGCCAGATGAAGGACGGCGGTGTCATCAATATCACCAGCGGCGACGCCGGTGCGGTATCGCGTTTTGCCGATCTCTATCAGCACATACAGGGCGGCCTGCTCAACCTGGCTATCCGGCTTTCGCCGCAGGGCGGATGGGACGGCTCGCTAGATGTGCGCCGCTTCTCGATCGTCAACGAACAGCGCCTGCATTCGATCGTCTCGACACCTGTCGGAAACGAGCAGCGAAGCCTCAATGAGGCGGTCAAACGCGACATCGACACCTCTTCGCAACGCTTCCAGCGCGGCTTTGCCCGCGTCATCTCGCGCAATGGCATGGTCGGTATCGAGAACGGCGTGCTGCGCGGCGACCAGATCGGCGCGACTTTCCAGGGCGTGGTGCGCGACCGCAAGGGCAATATGGATATGACCGGCACCTTCATGCCGGCCTATGGCCTCAACCGCCTCTTTGCCGAATTGCCGCTGATCGGCGTCATCCTCGGCAATGGCAGCGACCGCGGCCTGATCGGCATCACCTTCAAGCTCACCGGCAAGTTCGACCAGCCGAACTTGCAGATCAATCCGCTATCGATCATCGCGCCTGGTGTTTTCCGGCAGATTTTCGAATTCCAGTGAGGAAAAGCGAGACTTAGATATCTTTCCGCCTGAGGAGATAGTCGAGACCGCCGACCCGATACCAGCGGTAGACATAGGCATCGAGCATGACCGTATGGCGCCCTTTGTCGTCGGCTTCGCTGCTTGCCCCATCGGCAATATCGATCAGCAATCGCCCGAGTTCGCCAACATCAGGATCGAAGGTCACTTCCGTCGGGTGCGGATGCAGGTTATGCAGGATCAGCACCGAATTGCCGCGCCAGTCATAGCGCAGCGCCAGCACGCCGTCGTCACCTGTGTCGACAGTTGAGAAATCGCCCCAGCCGATCTCGGGAGCCTCCTTGCGCATCCGGATCATCCGCTCGGTCCAGTTCAAGAGCGAATTCGGATCGCGCCGCTGGACGGCGACATTGATATGTTCGAAACCGTAGGGGCCGTCCTTGATAACAGGCGAAACGGACTTCGCGCTTTTGGTGAAACCGCCTTCCGGCTCCGTCGACCATTGCATCGGCGTGCGCGCGCAGCTGCGCTCCGGCAGGCACAAATCGTCGCCCATGCCGATTTCATCGCCATATCGGATGACTGGCGTTCCGGGCAGCGAGAACAGCAGGCTGTAGGCCAGCTCGATCCTGCGACGGTCGCCGCCGAGCATGGGCGCGAGGCGCCGGCGAATGCCCCTGTCGTAAAGCTGCATGCCCTTTTCGGGGCCAAACGCGGCGAATACTGCGTCGCGCTGCTTATCCGTCAGGCGACCGAGATCGAGTTCATCGTGATTGCGAAGAAACAGCCCCCATTGCGCGGTCGCCGGGCGCGACTTGGTGACCTCCATCGCCTTCTTCAGAGGCCGCGTGTCGGCGGTCGCGAGCGCATAAAACAGCGTCTGATTGACTTGGAAATTGAACATCATCTGCATGCGGTCGCCGTCGTCGCCGAAATATTCGAAATTGTCCTTCGGCAGGATATTGGCTTCCGCCAGCACGATGGAGTCTCCCAGGCGCCATTGCAGGAATTCGCGAAACTTTCTCAGCATGTCAAACTGCTCGACCGGCTTGGTGACCTCGGCGCCCTTCGTGGCAATGATGAAAGGGGCAGCGTCCATCCGGAAGCCCGAGACGCCGAGCTGAATCCAGAAGCCCATTATCTTGAGGATCTCCGCCTGCACCTCAGGATTGGAGGTGTTGAGATCAGGCTGGTGATCGTAGAAGCGGTGGAAATAATAGGCCCTGGCTTTTTCGTCATAGGTCCAGATCGTCTTCTGGACACCCGGGAAGACCATGCCCTGATCAGCGTTTGCAGGCTTTTTGTCTGACCAGACGTACCAATCGCGATAGCGTGACTGTGGATCGCTTCTGGCGTCTTCGAACCAGGGATGATCCTTCGAGGTGTGATTGATCACCAGATCGATCAACACCCGGATGCCCCGCTGTTTGGCACCATGGGTGAACTCGACGAAGTCGCCAAGCGAGCCATAGCGCGGGTCTACATTATAGTAATCGGAAACGTCGTAGCCGTCGTCGCGACCGGGCGAAGTCTGGAACGGCATGAGCCAGATTGCCGTCACGCCGAGGCCGGAGAGATAGTCGAGACGGCGCATCAGGCCTTGAAAATCACCGACGCCGTCGCCGTTCGCATCCATGAAGGTCTCGACGGACAGGCAGTAGATGACGGCGTTCTTATACCAGAGGTCGTTGATCATGACGGCGCTCCAAATGCATCTGGTCGCAAATCCCGTCGGGCGGAAAAGGTTCCGGGAAGGCGATATCGTGGCGCGGCCGGCTGGATAATTGTGATCCATAGCGACAGGCTGGTCATTGATGCTTTGCTTATTTTAGATAATTCTGATGTAATGTTGGTGCCAGGTGCAGCAGCGGTTGGCGCAATGTCGGAGAATGCCATGCAGTGCGCCCGGACAGTCTCTTTCCTATCGGCCACCATGATGGCCGTGACAGTCGGTGAGGCTTCGAATTCTGCAGAAAAGGGCGCACGGCTGAAGCCGGTGAAGAGCATCCCCTCCGAGCATGTCCTGCTGGTTCCGCTCGACGCAAAGATGACGCCGCCGATCTTCTCGATCGGCTGGTGGTCGCGCGTACGACCCGCTTCGGAGGTCAATCCGCCCGGACCTCTCCTTCGAGAGACGAAACAAGACGAAGCGGAATACCGATGGCGGGCCGACTGATCCCGCGCCAAAGGAAAAGCCGGCGTGGCGGCCGGCTTCAAGGTCCGTCTAATTCGAAGCCAGCTACGCCGCGCGGCGGATCAGGATGTGCTTCTTCTTGCCGAGCGAGAGCTTGATGACGCCATCGGCGGTGATTTCGCCGCTGCCGATCAGGCGACGTTCGTCGCTGACAGCCTCATCATTGATGCGCACTGCGCCGCCCTGGACGTGGCGACGAGCCTCGCCGTTGGAGCCGGCCAGGCCGGCGCGGACCATCAGCGAGAGCAGGCCGATGCCGCCGTCAAGCTCGGTGGCCGGGATCTCGACCGAAGGCAGATTTTCGGCAACGCGGCCTTCCTCAAAGGTGGTGCGAGCCGTTTCGGCGGACGCCTCGGCTGCCTCACGACCGTGGACGATCGCGGTCGCTTCCGTGGCGAGAATCTTCTTCGCCTCGTTGATTTCGGCGCCGCCGAGCGCCTCGAGTCTGGCGATCTCGGCCAGCGGCAGGCGGGTGAAGATCTTCAGGAAGCGGCCGACATCGGCATCCTCGGTGTTGCGCCAGTACTGCCAGAAATCATAGGGGCTGAAGACGTCCTCGTTCAGCCAGACGGCGCCGGAGGCGGTCTTGCCCATCTTGGCGCCCGAGCTCGTGGTCAGAAGCGGCGTCGTCAGCGCGTAAAGCTGCGGCGTCCCCATGCGGTGACCGAGATCGACGCCGTTGATGATGTTGCCCCACTGATCCGAACCGCCCATCTGCAGGCGGCAGCCGTAGCGGCGGTTGAGCTCGACGAAGTCGTAGCCCTGCATGATCATGTAGTTGAATTCGAGGAAGGAGAGCGACTGCTCGCGATCGAGGCGCAGCTTGACGCTGTCGAAGGAGAGCATGCGGTTGACCGAGAAATGCCGGCCGACATCGCGCAGGAATTCGATATAGTTGAGCTTCAGCAGCCAGTCGGCATTATTGACCATGAGGGCATCGGTCGGGCCGTCTCCGAAGCGCAGGATGCGCGAGAAGATCTTTTTGATGCCTTCGATGTTGGTCGAGATCGCCTCCGGCGTCAGAAGCTTGCGCTGCTCGTCACGGAAGGAGGGGTCGCCGACCATCGAGGTGCCGCCGCCCATCAGCGCGATCGGCCGGTGGCCGGTCTCCTGCAGCCAGTAAAGCATGGTGGCGGAGATCAAATTGCCGATATGCAGGCTCGTCGCCGTTGCGTCGTAGCCGACATAGGCCGTCACGACATCCTTCGCGAACAGGTCGTCGAGGCCGCGTTCATCGGAAACCTGATGAATGAAGCCGCGCTCTTTCAGCGTGCGGAGGAAATCGGACTTGAACTCGGACATGGCTTTCGTCTCTTCGTGCCTGCGCTGCGCCCACCGGGCTTCGCGCAACTTCGTTGTTGTTGATCTGTGGCGGCGCGTTTAGCACTGTTTTTGCAAAAGTGCATCCGGGAATCGCATGGGAGGCAAGCCTCATGGATGTGGTCAGAACAGCGATCGGCCTGATGAGCGGCACGTCGATGGACGGAATCGATGTCGCGCTGATCAGAACCGACGGCCGCGGCTTCATCGAGCGCGGGCCGTTCCTGGGCGTGCCGTATGATGCCGAGTTTCGTGCGCGTCTCAAACGGGCGCTGGAACTGGCACGGCCGCTTCGCGACAGGAACGAACGGCCGGGGGAACTTCGCGAGATCGAGGACGAATTCACCCTACGGCATGCAACTGCCGTTACGGCATTCCTCGAGCGTTTCGGGTTCACGCCCAATGGCATCGACGTTGTCGGTTTCCATGGCCAGACGGTGCTTCACCGGCCGGACGAGGGACTGACGATCCAGATCGGTGACGGCCGGGAACTGGCGCGCCGAACGGGCCTGCCGGTGGTTTACGACATGCGTGCCAACGACATGGTGCATGGCGGGCAAGGTGCGCCACTGGTGCCGGTCTATCACGCTGCCCTTGCCGGAAAATTCCAGCAGGCGGGAGAGGCGGTGTGCTTCGTCAATATCGGCGGCATCTCCAACCTCACCTATGTCGGCGCTGACGGCCGGATTGCCGCCTTCGACAGCGGCCCTGGCAATACGCTGATCGACCAATGGATAGAGATGCAGACCGGCAAAACCTATGATCCCGGCGGCCAGATCGGCGGGCGCGGCAAGATCGTCCCGGCTCTGGCGGAGCGGTATCTGGACAGCCCGTTCTTCCGCGGCAATGTCCGCCGTTCGCTCGATCGCGGCGATTTCGCACCACTTCGGCCTGGCGATGCGAGCCTCGAAGACGGCGCCCGGACGCTTGCGCATGTCGCCGCCGCATCGATCGTCAAATCCGCCGAGTTCCTGCCCGAACGTCCCTCCGCCTATATCGTCTGCGGCGGCGGACGGCTGAACGGCACCTTGATGGCCGAGCTCTCGGCGATGGCCGAGGGATCGAAAGTGTTGAGCGCCGAGGCCGCGGGCTTCGACGGCGATGCGATGGAGGCCGAGGCCTGGGCCTATCTTGCCGTACGCTCGCTGGACGGGCTGCCGCTGACCTTTCCCGGCACGACGGGAGTTGCGGCTCCCGTCAGCGGCGGCGTGCTGGCAACGCCATGATGAACGAAAAACCCAGCGCGTCGTGAGGATGCCGGTGGGCAGACGGCGGCGCCATGCGGTCAGCGGATCCGCTTGGCCGCCGGCTCGGGCACGAGCTCGCCATTGAGGCGACGGTCGAGATAATCCTCGCATTCGCTCATCAGCGTCTCCACCTGACCATTGAAGAAGTGGTTGGCGTTTGCGACGGTGCGATGGGTGATGAGGATGCCTTTCTGGGTTTTCAGTTTCTCCACAAGGCCGTTGACATCCTTTTCCGGTGCCACCTTGTCGGCCTCGCCGTTGATGATCAGGCCGGACGAGGGGCAGGGCGCCAGGAAGGAGAAGTCGTAAGTATTCGGCTGCGGGGCGATCGACATGAAGCCCTCGATTTCCGGCCGGCGCATCAGAAGCTGCATGCCGATCCAGGCGCCGAAGGAATAGCCGGCGACCCAGCAGGTTTTGGAATCAGGGTGCAGGCTCTGAACCCAGTCGAGCGCGGAGGCGGCATCCGAGAGTTCGCCGGCGCCATGATCGAATTCGCCCTGGCTGCGGCCGATGCCCCGGAAATTGAAGCGCAGCGTCGTGAACCCGCGCTTCTGGAACATGTAGAAGAGCTGGTAGACGATCTGATTGTTCATCGTGCCGCCGAACTGCGGATGCGGATGCAGGATGAGCGCGATGGGCGCGCTTTTTTCCTTGGAGGGCTGGTAGCGGCCTTCAAGACGGCCGGCTGGGCCGTTGAAAATAACTTCGGGCATTGGTACTCCGGGTTTTATTTCGTGTTCGCGCTGCGTTGGATGACAACATGACTTGACTAATGTTGTCAGCTTTTCTAAAACGTAGTTTAGAACAATTCGAAACTTGCATGGCGATCCACGCGTCGTGGAACGTGTCATAAGGCAAGCCCGGCGGAAATTTCAAGAAAAATGCACCGCGGCCGCTGAAGCAAGCTCGTTAAGCGCAGGACTGAGGATCATGGCGCCGTCACGCCTTTATCTCGACTGGAACGCCACATCGCCGCTGCACCCTGCAGCGCGGGATGCGATCATGGGCGCCATCGACATATTCGGCAATCCGAACAGCGTACATGGAGAGGGCCGTGCCGCCCGCGCCGCCATTGAGGGAGCGCGGCGCAAGGTGGCCGCCCTTGCCGGCACCGATCCGGGCAACGTGATCTTCACCAGCGGCGCGACGGAAGCTGCCAATCTGGTACTGACGCCGGATTTTCGTATGGGCCGCACGCCGCTTCAACTCGGCCACCTCTATTTTTCCGCCGTTGAGCACCTGGCTGTACGAGAGGGAGGCCGGTTCCCGAAGGATCGCACGACCGAGATTCCGGTAACGAATGCCGGTATCGTCGATCTGAACGAGCTGGCCGCGCTTCTCGATGCCCATGACAAATCGACGGGCCTTCCGATAGTGGCGATCATGTTCGTCAACAACGAGACGGGCATCGTCCAGCCGGTCGAAGAGGCGGCCAAGATTGTGCGGGCGCACGGTGGTCTCTTTGTCGTCGACGCCGTGCAGGCGGCCGGCCGTCTGCCGATCGAGATCGAGCGCATCGGCGCGGATTTCATCATCGTCTCCTCTCACAAGATCGGTGGACCGAAGGGGGCGGGTGCACTGATCGCGCGCGGCGAGGCGCTGATGCCGAAGGCGCTTATCCGCGGCGGCGGGCAGGAAAAAGGTCACCGCTCGGGGACACAGAATTCGCTGGCGCTGATCGGCTTCGGAGCTGCGGCGGAAATCGTGCTTCAGGATCTTGAGGAACGGAACGCTGCGATTGCTGTGCTTCGCGACAGGCTGGAAGCCGGCATGCGCGCTGCCGCGCCCGATGTCCTCATCCACGGTACCGGTGGTCCGCGGGTCGCCAACACGATTTTCTTCACGCTCCCTTGCCTGAAGGCGGAGACCGGGCAGATCGCTTTCGATCTTGAAGGCGTTGCCCTTTCGGCGGGCTCTGCTTGCTCATCCGGCAAGGTCGGCGAAAGCCATGTGCTGACGGCGATGGGGCGCGACGCCAAGCTCGGTGCGCTGCGCATCTCGCTCGGCTTTTCGACCACTGAAGAGGATATCGACAGGGCGATCGCCGCCTTCGCGAAGATCGCCTGCCGGCGCAAGTCGGCGGGCGAGGCGGCTTGACCGCCTCATAAACTTGCGGAAACACAAATTTCCGCTTGCCAATCGGGCTGAAAAGTTCCTTTTGGCCTCCTACATCAGGGCAAAGAATTTGCCGGGGCAAGTCAATTGCCCGTACGCTACAAGCTGCCGGACCTTGTATCCGGCGAGATTGGAGAACGAAATGGCTGCCGTGCAGGAAACGATCGACCAGGTCCGCCTGATCGATGTGGACCAGTACAAATACGGTTTCGAGACCGTCATCGAAATGGATAAGGCGCCGAAGGGCCTGTCCGAGGATATCATCCGCTTCATTTCGGTCAAGAAGCAGGAGCCGGAGTGGATGCTGGAATGGCGTCTCGAGGCCTATCGGCGGTGGCTGACGCTGGAAGAACCGACCTGGGCGCGCGTCAACTATCCGAAGATCGATTTCAACGACATCCACTATTACGCCGCGCCGAAGAGCGCGCCAGGTCCGAAGTCGCTCGACGAGGTCGATCCGGAGCTCTTGAAGGTCTATGAGAAGCTTGGCATCCCGCTGCGCGAGCAGGAGATCCTGGCCGGGGTCGAGAAGCCGAAGATCGCCGTCGACGCCGTTTTCGACAGCGTCTCGGTCGTCACCACCTTCAAGGCGGAGCTGAAGAAGGCCGGCGTGATCTTCATGTCGATCTCCGAAGCCATTCGCGAGCATCCCGATCTGGTTCGCAAATATCTCGGCTCCGTGGTGCCGACCTCGGACAACTATTACGCGACGCTGAATTCGGCTGTTTTCACCGACGGCTCCTTCGTTTTCGTGCCGAAGGGCGTTCGCTGCCCGATGGAGCTTTCCACTTATTTCCGCATCAACGAGAAGGGCACCGGCCAGTTCGAGCGCACGCTGATCATCGCGGAAGAGGGCGCTTACGTCTCCTATCTCGAAGGCTGCACGGCGCCGCAGCGCGATGAAAACCAGCTGCATGCGGCCGTGGTCGAGCTCGTGGCTCTCGACGATGCCGAGATCAAATATTCCACCGTCCAGAACTGGTATCCGGGCGACAAGGAAGGCAAGGGCGGCATCTACAACTTCGTCACCAAGCGCGGCGATTGCCGCGGTCACCGATCGAAAATCTCCTGGACGCAGGTCGAAACCGGCTCGGCGATCACCTGGAAGTACCCGTCCTGCATCCTGCGCGGCGACGACAGCCGCGGTGAATTCTACTCGATCGCCGTCTCCAACGGCCATCAGCAGATCGACAGCGGCACCAAGATGATCCATCTCGGCAAGAACACGTCGAGCCGAATCGTCTCCAAGGGCATCGCCGCCGGCGTTTCCAACAACACCTATCGCGGCCAGGTCTCGGCTCACCGCAAGGCGTCGAACGCGCGCAATTTCACCCAGTGCGATTCGCTGCTGATCGGTGACAAGTGCGGCGCTCACACCGTGCCTTATATCGAGGCGAAGAACTCGACGGCGCAGTTCGAGCACGAAGCGACGACCTCGAAGATTTCCGAGGACCAGCTGTTCTACTGCCTGCAGCGCGGCATCCCCACCGAAGCGGCGATCGCGCTGATCGTCAACGGCTTCGTCAAGGAAGTCCTGCAGGAACTGCCGATGGAATTCGCGGTCGAGGCGCAGAAGCTGATCAGCATTTCGCTTGAAGGGAGTGTTGGCTAAGCGGTTTTCCGTCATCCTCGGGCTTGTCCCGAGGATCTAAGCACAACTGCGGAGGATCGGGTGAGCGGGTTTGTCTACATGATGTCCGACAAACCAAGAGGTGTAATCTACACCGGCGTCACCAGCGATCTGCAAGGGCGCGTATGGGAACACCGCAACAAAATCCATAAGGGTTTTACGGAGAAATACAGAGCGAAAAACCTCGTCTGGTTTGAAAGCCACCCGAACATTGTGCTGGCGATCCAGCGAGAGAAATCTCTAAAACGCTACCTGCGTGAATGGAAAATCAAGCTCGTCGAGGAGCTCAACCCGACCTGGATGGACCTTTACGAGCGCATCGACGAGATCGAGAATGTCTATCGGCCGCATGAGAATACGCGGCAGTGGAGCGATTACAATTGAAGGCTTAGATCCTCGGGACAAGCCCGAGGATGACGATCGAGACCGGTGAAAACGGTCAATTGGGCGGCCCTTGAAGCCGCTCTATGAATAGGAAGAATGGTATGCTTGAAATCCGAAGCCTGCACACCCTTAGTGACGTCATCCTCGGGCTTGTCCCGAGGATCTACGCACGTAAGCGGAAAGTCTCGTCGGAGCAGTAGAGCGATTACAATTGAAGGCTTAGATCCTCGGGACAAGCCCGAGGATGACGGATCGAGGCCGTTGCGAACGGTCAATCAGGCGGCACTTGAACCCGCTTTATGAACAGGAAGAACGAAATGCTTGAAATCAAGAACCTTCACGCTCGTATCGCCGAAGATGGCACCGAGATCATCCGTGGCCTGAACCTCACGGTGAAGGCCGGCGAGGTGGCGGCGATCATGGGGCCGAACGGCTCCGGCAAGTCGACACTCTCCTACGTGCTGTCGGGCCGCGAAGACTATGAGGTGACCGAGGGCGACATCCTATATAACGGCGAGAGCATTCTCGAGCTCGATCCATCCGAACGCGCCGCCAAGGGCATCTTCCTCGCCTTCCAGTATCCGGTCGAAATCCCCGGTGTCGCCACCATGCAGTTCCTGAAGGTGGCGATGAACGAACAGCGCAAAGCGCGTGGCGAGGACGAGCTGACGACGCCGGATTTCATGCGCCGTGTCAAGGAAGCAGCGGCCAAGCTGCAGATCAATACCGAAATGCTGAAGCGGCCGCTCAATGTCGGTTTCTCCGGCGGCGAGAAGAAGCGGGCCGAAATTCTGCAGATGGCGCTGCTGGAGCCGAAGCTCTGCGTGCTCGACGAAACCGATTCCGGCCTCGACATCGACGCGCTGAAGATCGTTGCAGACGGCGTCAACGCGCTGCGTTCGCCCGACCGCGCCGTCGTCGTCATCACCCACTACCAGCGCCTGCTCGACTATATCGTGCCTGACACCGTCCACGTCCTTTACAAGGGCCAGGTGGTCAAGTCCGGCGACAAGACCCTGGCGCATGAGCTGGAAGCCAATGGTTACGCCGACATCATCGGCGCAGCAGCGGCCTGAGTTCGGGTGGAAAGGACAACGTCCATGAACATGCAGACGACGAGCCGTCTCACCGCGGCCGAAACGGCGCTGATCGAGGCCTTCAACCATCAGATCGGTGACCTGCCCGGCAATGGTGCAGTGACGGCGCTGCGTGACCGGCTTATCGACGATCTCAAGAAAGCCGGCTTGCCGACGCGCCGAATCGAAGCCTGGCACTATACCGACCTCAAGAATCTGCTGCGCGCCGTACCGGCGCAAGTGGGTGATGCCGGCTCCAACGCACTCGAGCCGGTCGTTGCCGGTTCCTCGGTGCTGGCGGTCATCCAAGGCCATGCCAATCAGAAGGCTACCATCGATGGACTTGGGCTTTCGGCCTATTCCGAACGGCTGATCGACGGTTCGGCTGTCGAAAGGCTCGATGCATTGGGCAGCGACGATGCGGTCGGCCGGATCAACGGCAGCTTCGTGCGCGACGGCTATGTCGTCGATGTGCCCGATGAAACCGAGCTTGAAAATCCGCTGGAAATCCAGTTCATCCATGCCGGCGGGCAGACGCATACGCGTCTCCCGGTTTCCTTCGGCGCCGGCGTCAAGGGAACGGTCATGGAGCGTCACCGTGCGGTGACGGGCGATGCGGCCTTCGTGTCCCACGTCAGTGACATCGCGGTTGGCGAGGGCACGGAGTTGACCTGGATCATCCTGCAGCAGCAGGGCGTCGACGACACGCATCTCGGCCAGATCCGCGTCGATCTCGGTGCCGATGCCAAACTTCGCCTGTTCGTCATCAATGCCGGCGGCAAGCTGGTGCGCCAGGAACTGAATATCAAGGTGACGGGCGAGGGCGCCGATCTGACGCTGCGCGGCATCAACCTGCTTGGCGCCGAGAGCCATACCGATGTGACGATGGTGCTCGGCCACGATGTGCCACATACCGGTTCGACCGAAGTGATCCGCAACGTGGTCTTCGACCGCGCCAAGGGCGTCTTCCAGGGCATGATCCGGGTTGCGCCCGATGCGCAGAAGACCGATGCAAAGATGGCCTGTAACACGCTGCTGATGTCCGACGACGCCGAGTTTTCGGTCAAGCCCGAACTCGAAATCTTCGCCGACGACGTTCAGTGCGGTCACGGCGCGACGGTGACCGATATCGACGCCAACCACCTCTATTACCTGATGGCGCGCGGCATTCCGGAGAACAAGGCGCGGGCGATGCTCGTCAACGCCTTCGTCGCCGAGATCGTCGAGGAACTGGAAGACGAGGCCCTAGTCGAAGCGCTGGAAGGCGTGATCTCGGCCTGGCTCGAAAAGCACGCCTGATCGGATAAATGCCATGGACAAGATAGTTCCGGCCACTGAGTACGACGTCGAAGTCATCCGCCGGGATTTTCCGATCCTGGCGGAGAAGGTGCACGGCAAGCCGCTGGTCTATCTCGACAACGGCGCGTCGGCGCAGAAGCCGCAGGCGGTGATCGACGCCATCTCGCATGCTTACGCCCACGAATATGCGAATGTGCATCGCGGGCTGCATTACCTGTCCAATGCCGCGACGGATGCCTATGAGGCAGCCCGCGAGAAGGTCCGCCGCTTCCTCAACGCGCCTGATGTCAACGACATCGTCTTCACCAAGAATTCGACCGAAGCGATCAATACTGTCGCCTATGGCTGGGGCATGCCTAAGATCGGCGAAGGCGACGAGATCGTCCTGACGATCATGGAGCACCATTCCAATATCGTGCCCTGGCACTTCATCCGCGAGCGCCAGGGCGCCAAGCTGGTCTGGGTGCCGGTCGATGACGAAGGCGCCTTCCATATCGAGGATTTCGAGAAGAGCCTGACGGAGCGTACCAAGCTTGTCGCCATTACCCATATGTCGAATGCGCTCGGCACGATTGTTCCGGTCAAGGAGGTCTGCCGCATTGCCCATGAACGCGGCATCCCGGTGCTGATCGACGGCAGCCAGGGCGCCGTGCACCTGCCGGTCGACGTGCAGGATATCGACTGCGACTGGTATGTCATGACAGGCCACAAGCTCTACGGCCCGTCGGGAATCGGCATTCTCTACGGCAAGAAGGAGCGGCTCTCGCAGATGCGCGCCTTCCAGGGCGGCGGCGAGATGATCTTCGAAGTCGCCGAGGACTCGGTCACGTACAACGATCCGCCACATCGCTTCGAAGCCGGCACGCCGCCGATCGTGCAGGCGATCGGGCTCGGTTACGCCCTCGACTATATGGAGAAGGTCGGCCGCGAGGCAATCGCCCGGCATGAGGCCGATCTCGCAGCTTACGCGACCGAGCGCCTCCGGTCGGTCAATTCGCTGCGGATGTTCGGGACAGCAGCCGGCAAGGGGAGCATTTTTTCCTTCGAACTGGCAGGCATTCACGCCCATGACGTCTCGATGGTAATCGACCGGCAGGGCATTGCCGTGCGGGCCGGCACCCATTGTGCCATGCCGCTCTTGAAACGCTTCGGCGTCACCTCCACATGCCGTGCATCGTTCGGCATGTACAATACCCGCGCCGAGGTCGATGCCCTGGCCGATGCGCTTGACTATGCGCGCAAGTTCTTTGCCTGAGGAGTGTCCGTGATGAGCCTGGACGAAAGCGAACAGAAGATCGATGTGCGCGAAGGCATCGTGCATTCCAGCATCCCGGCCGATGAACTGGCGCGGCTCAGCGATGACGTCATCGCCGCGCTGAAGACCGTCTACGACCCGGAAATCCCCGCCGACATCTTCGAACTCGGCCTGGTCTACAAGATCGACATCGAGGACGACCGGATGGTGAAGATCATGATGACGCTGACCGCCCCCGGCTGCCCGGTCGCCGGCGAGATGCCGGGCTGGGTGGAGAATGCCGTCGGCGCCGTCGAAGGTGTGTCGGGCGTCGAGGTCGAAATGACCTTCGATCCGCCATGGACGCCGGACCGCATGTCCGAGGAGGCGCAGGTCGCCGTCGGCTGGTACTGAGCTGCGCTAGTACGCAGTACGGCGCGCGGTATTGATCCGTTTACCTCGGGCGACTACATTTGATTCACGAAGCACCGGATCTTGACCCCGGTTGTGGAAGGAGATGAAGCCGATGGGCTTTGCTGTGATGACCATGACGGACGGGGCTGCCGCCCGCGTCAAGGCGATTGTCGAGAATTCCGGGCCGGAGGCCAAGGGTGTCCGCGTGGGCATCAAGAAGGGCGGCTGCGCCGGGATGGAATATACGATTGACCTGGTGACCGAGCCGAATGCCAAGGACGATCTGATCGAGCGCGACGGCGCCAAGGTCTGGATCGAACCCTCGGCCGTGCTTTACCTGCTCGGCACCGAAATGGGCTTCGAACAGACGACGCTGCGCTCCGGCTTCACCTTCACCAATCCCAACCAGACATCGGCCTGCGGCTGCGGTGAATCCGTCGAGCTGAAACCTGCCGATCTCGCGGCCCTTGCCGCACAGCGTCAGAGTGAGCCGGCGCATTCCTGACATTCACTCAGACTGACGGAATTTCAGCGCCAGCCAATTGTCTACAGTATCGGCGTGCTCAGTCGCGCTTGATGCTCATCAGCATTTCCCACATGTCGGCGCCGGTCTCGAAGACAGCGGCGTTCGCCTTGTAGTTCTGCTCGGCTTCGATCAGGTCCGTGAGTTCCGTGGCAGGATCGACATCGGATGCTGTCGGGCTGACGATGGCCTGAACGCCGCCTGATCCGACAGAGGTGAGGCCGGTGTTCAGCCTGCCATAGTCCGGTGTGCTGCTGTTTGCGACGTTGTTGGCAATCGCGCCGATCCGTGTCGTCTGTGCTTGCATTCCCGAAAGAGCAGTGTTTGCGATACCCGATATGCTCATCAGCCGTTTCCCCGGTAACTGGATAGTCGTCTTTTACTCGCAAGGCTTTAGGGAATGCTGAAGGCGCTGCGTTAGCAAAAGATCTATCGGCGCGTGGTCATGCCATCAGATTTGCTCCGAAACGGCACGGCGCCATACGCGTGATCGACACTTGCGTGAGACTTTGCCCGCTCCCGGATACGGAAAGAGCAGCATCACAGCAGCATCGAGGCTCCGCGATCTATGTAGGTATCAAGAAACTGTTCGAGGCGGGGATTTCGCGGTCGCTTGAAAACTTCCTGCGGCGGACCGGTGAACAGCACCTTGCCGTGATCGAGAAAGATGATCTGCTGGCCGACCGTTGCGGCAAATCCGATCTCGTGGGAAACGACGACCATTGTCATGCCTTCGGCGGCGAGGTCGCGCATGACGTTCAGCACCTCGCCGGTCAGTTCGGGATCGAGTGATGAGGTTGGTTCGTCAAAGAGCATGATCTTCGGGTTGAGAGCCAGGGCCCGCGCGATAGCAACACGCTGCTGCTGTCCTCCCGAGAGCTGTGACGGATAGTGGTTTGCCCGACCCTCGAGACCGACCTTTGCGAGGTGAGCCATTGCCCGTTCCTCTGCCTCCTTGCGGTTCTTTTTGTGAACCGTCTTCAGCGCCTCGCTGACGTTGCCGAGCGCCGTCATGTGTGGCCAGAGATTGAACTGCTGAAAAACCATGCCGATCTGGGCGCGAATCCGGCGATTGGTGGGAGCCGGCAGCCGCTCCCTTACGCCATTCGCATTTTCCGCAAAGCCGAGCACCTCGCCATTGACGGCAATGGTCCCCTTTGTCGATTCTTCCAGAAACGCCATGCAGCGCAGCAGCGTGCTCTTGCCTGATCCCGACGGACCGATCACGCAGGAAACCTGTCCCTGGGCAATATCAAGATCGATACCGTTCAGCACGGTGGAATCGCCAAACGTCTTGACAAGATTTTTGACTGCAATCGCGGGAACGCTCATATGTGGAAAAACCTGAATCTTGTGAGTTTCGTTTCGGCGAGACGGCCAAGCCAACCGGTGATTTCGACCAGCCCCCAGTAGAAGAGGGCGAGGACGAAAAGCGCTTCGACGAAAGCATATTGCTGCGATCCGATGGCGCTCAGTGTTGCCGTCAGTTCCGGCACGGTGATGATCGACAACACGGCCGTCTCCTTCATGAGGATGATCGTCATGTTGAGCGAAGGTGGCAGCACCAGCATGGTCATCTCAGGCAGTAATATGCGCCTGACGATCTGCGTGTGTGTCAGGCCAACGCATAGACCCGCTTCGATATGCCCCTTCGGGACGGCGGCAAAGCCCGAGCGGAATATCTCGCTGAAATAGGCCGCGCCGTAGATGGACAGGCCGACGACGCCTGCCGGGATCGGATCGAGCGACAATCCGACGAAGGGGCCGCCATAGTAGACGAGGAATATCTGAATGAGGAAGGGCGTGCCGCGCAGCACTGCGATGACAATGCCGAACGCCCTGTCCAAGAGCACCCCGCCAAAACGCCGCGCGACAGCGACAAGGAAACCCAGAACGGCAGCGGCAAGAGCGGCGACGATCCAGATGACGATTGTCACGAAGGCACCGCTGGCGATCTCCGGCAAATGGCTGAAAATCACATTGATATCGAACGTCATCGCGGCACTCCCGGGAGGGAGCGTTCGATCAGACCGCCGGCAAGCGCTACGATCCAATTGATGGCGAGGTAGATCAGACCGGCGGAAGCGAAGATTTCGAGCGGCAGAAAGGTGCTGCCGGCAAGGTCCTGGGCCATGCGCGTCAGCTCGACGATCCCGACAACTGAGACCAGCGAAGAAGCCTTCAAAATAAGGATCGCTTCGTTGACGAGCGCCGGAAAGGTCAGCCGCAGAGCGATCGGCGCCTTGATCCGGCGGAAGATCTGCATGGGCGTGAGGCCGACCATCTCGGCAGACTCGACAAGGCCCGACGGAACGCTGGCAAACCCGCCGCGTAGATTTTCAGCCTGATAGGCAGCCGTACACAGCGAAAGGCCAACGATCGCCGCAACGATACTCGGCACGTTGATGCCGATCACCGGCAGAAGGTTATAGATCAGTAACAGCTGCACCAGCAGCGGCACGCCGCGAAAGAAGCTGATGAAAATCTTCCCCGGCAACACGAAAAGCCTTTGCCGCGAAAGGAGCATGGCGGAAACAATGATCGCGATCGCAAAGCCGATCAGAATCGAAACTACGCTGATCGTAACGGTGTAGATCGAAGCTTGCAGAAGAAGCTCGAAAAGTTTGGTGGACATGGGCGGTGCTTGCCTGCGTGCTGCGGCCGTGACGTCTGTTCCACGGCAAATTGCGCCCCGACCGATGGCGGGGCGCGGGCATTTCACCGGCAATGATCAGAATGCCGGATCTTTGACAGCGTCAGGCGTGTCGAAAGACGCACCGAACCACTTCTTTTGCAGCTCCGCCATACGCCCGTCTGCCTTTATCTTGAGCATCGCGGCATCGATCGCGTCCATCAGCGGGGCGTGATCGGCGTCCTTGAGACCGATGAAGCCGAAATAGGACTTCTTTCCGAAAGGCGGCAGGACGACTTCGAAAGTGCCCTTTCGCTGGCTGGCGACAAAGGCGATGTTCGGGAGCGAATTGGCAACGCCGGCAATACGGCCGGCTGCGAGATCGGCGTAGGTCTCAGTGAAGGCAGGATATTCGCGTACATCGACTTTGGTCGGCAGCGTGTCGGAGAATTCCTTCAGCTGGTCGAGCTGGGCAGTTGCCTTGCCGACACCAATCGTCTTGCCGGCAATGTCTTCCGGCTTGCTGATCGTCGTGTCGCCGGCCTTCTTGAGGATGGCAATCGTCGCTTCGGCGATCGGCGGCGTGAAGCGATAGCGCTCCATGCGCTTCTTAGTGATCGTTGCTGGACCTGCGACGACATCGAACTTGCCGGCCTCAAGCGCGGGGAAGACGCCGTCCCACGGAAGTGCCACCCACTCGATCTTCACGCCAAGTTCCTTGCCGATCTCGGCAAAAAGGTCGACGTTCAGGCCCGTATGTTCACCAGCATCGATATAGTCGAACGGTGCGAAAGCCGTTTCTGTGCCAACCTTGAGCGTGCCGGCTGCCTTGACGGCCGCCAGCGTATCGGCTGCGTGGGAGGAAACGGCTGCTCCTAATAGGAACGCAGCGCCAACCAGACCCTTCAGCAGTGAATTTGCCTTCATGATCATCTCTCCAGTTTTATTCCCCCGGCGGAGGAGTTTTGTTCCCGATCTTGATTTCAATGCGCGGATTTTTATGCTCCGCTTTTGACTATACAAATAGATATAGGCTGGCCTAGAGTGTCAATGTAAAAGTCGAGGAACGCAAAATTTGTGCCGGGTTGCGGCGATCTTTGCCGATGTGACGCGACCGCTCCGGCACTTTGATCGTGGCGCCGAACGAGGTGTGGACTTGTTGTCGATTTATCAGCGTATTTTCAGAGATATCGAGGCGAAGATCATCAGCGGCGATTGGCGGCCTGGCGACCGTATTCCCGTAGAGCATGAACTGGTGGCGGAATATCAATGCTCGCGCATGACTGTCAGCAAGGCACTGTCGGCTCTGGTCGAGCGCGGCATGATCGTCAGAAGGCGCAAGACCGGTTCGTTTGTTGCATCGCCCCAGATCGACCGCACGGTAATGGATATTCAGGATATCAGCACCGAAGCGGAACTGGCCGGGCACGAACACCGCTTCGAGCTTCTCACACGTAAAGTCGAACGCCTTGGAGAAACGGACGCACAACAGCTGTCGGAAGCCCCCGATGCGGAGATACTTAGGCTTCAATGCCTACATATGGTGGACGGCAAACCCTATGCCATCGAACGGCGGATCATCATGCTCGACGCCGTCCCCCGTGCGCGTGACGAGAGCTTCGCCTCGATCCCGCCCGGCAAATGGCTGCTTGCAGAAGTTCCCTGGTCCAAGGCCAAACACGTCATCCGCGCCGTCTCGGCCGATCCGGCGACGGCGCGAATGCTGGAGACAGAAAGAGGCCAGGCGTGCCTTAGCCTAATCCGGCAGACCTGGCAGAACGGCCGGACGGTGACATATGTCGAGATTACCCATCCAGGCGACCGGTTCCAGTTCGCAGGGACGTTTCATCCGATGGCAAATTGAGTTGGCGCACACCACGGGAGGTTCTGCAAGTGATCGATGAGCGCTTCAAGACGATCCCGCTCAAGGGTCTGCAAGCCTTCGAGGCAGTGGGGCGTTGCGGCGGCGTGACGGCTGCGGCACTGGAGCTCAAGGTCTCGCCGGGGGCAATCAGCCAGCAAATTCACAAGATCGAAAGTTTTCTCGGAGTTTCGCTACTGGAGCGGAGCGGGCGAACCGTTGAGCTGACCGCCTGGGGCCGGCTTTATCATCAGGAGATTTCGAAGGGATTTGAGCAATTTGCATTCGCTCAGCAGTTGTTGGAAAGGGCACGCAACGAAACGCCGCTGGTCCTTAGCGCGCTTTCTTCCGTCGTCAACAGATGGATCGGCAGGCGAATCTTCGACTGGCAGGCGCTTCACCCCGATGTTCAAGTGAGAATTATTGGACGGGACAAGGAGCCCAGGATCGGTTTCGACGATGTCGATTTCCGCGTAAGCTACGGGTCGGACGTCCTGCAGCACGACCATTATACGGAACTGTTTCGCGATTGGGTCGTGCCTGTCTGCTCGCCGTCGCTGATGCAGGATCGCGCGCACGCGGCCCGGGATCTCTTTGAGCAACCGCTCCTGCATGTCGAGTGGGAAAGGCACTTCACGCCTTACCCAAGCTGGGCGGAGTTTGCGGCCAAGGCCGGTATACCGTTCGACGCGTCGACGCCAGGCCTCTCCTTTACCCTGTCGAGCAGCGCGATCGATGCAGCCGTCAACAAGCGCGGCGTCGTCCTCGCGCAGATGTCGATGATATCAGATGAGCTCGAGGCGCAGACGCTCGTCACTCCCGTCGACATGCGGATGCCGCTGCGCGAAAGCTACTTTCTGGCCTGGGACCGCGCGGCACTGCAAAAGCCGCGCGGCCGCGAATTCCGCGACTGGCTCGTCGCCATTTCCCGTCAGCAGGCTTTGGTGTCAGCGCCCAAATGAACGTTTTAGAAAATCTAAAACGGACCTTAGCGCCGCGATGTTGATGAAAATTTGCGCCCGGTGATAATTTGAGCGCCACCTTCAATCGGCAGCATGCATAAGGGGGGAGCTCGATGGCGCGAACTGACAAGATGAAACTTGGGACCTTCGTCTACACTTTCGGCTTTCATCCGGCCTCATGGCTGCATCCGGCCAGCGATGTCGGCGGCGCCAATGACTTCGCCCATCTGCTCGATGTCGCCAAACGATCCGAGGCGGCCAAGTTCGATTTCATGTTCATGGCGGATTCTCCGGCTGCCGCCGTCGGTGATCCTAATGCGCTTGCCCGTATTCCGACCAAGATGAATCGCTTCGAACCCCTCTCACTGCTATCAGCATTGGCGGTCACGACCAGCAATCTCGGTCTCGTTGCGACGGTGTCGACAAGTTATTACGAGCCATACAATGTCGCCCGCCTGTTCGCCTCGATCGACCACCTGAGCAACGGGCGCGTCTGCTGGAACGTCGTCACCTCCGACCATGACGAAACCGGCTACAACTTCAATCGCGAGGGACTTGATCCGCACGCGCTACGCTATGAGCGAGGCAACGAATTCGTCGATGTCGTTTTCGGGCTTTGGGACAGCTTCGAGGAAGGTGCTCTGCTTCTCGACCGCGAAAACGGTGTCTATTATGACAAGGACAAGCACCACACGCTCAATCACAAAGGCAAGCATTTCCAGGTCCGCGGACCCCTCAACATTGCGCGAACGCCCCAGGGCCGTCCCGTCATCGCCCAGGCCGGCGGTTCGGAACCCGGAATGGACATGGCGGCGCGCACTGCCGAGATCGTTTTCAGCCTTGCGTCGAATATCGAGCGGAACAGGGCCTTCTACGAAAACGTCAAAAGCCGCATGCCGGCCTATGGGCGCAATGCCGACGACCTGAAGATCATGCCGGGCATCGTTCTCAACGTCGGTGAAACGGAAGCCGAGGCAAAGGCGAAGGTCGATTATCTGATCGACAAGATGCATCCTGATGTCGGCCGGTTGATGCTTTCCGAATTCCTGGAAGCGGACTTGCGCGACGTGCCGCTCGATAAGCCCTTCCCCATGGATCGACTTCCGGCGGTGCCGAAGGGTTCACGCGCCTTGTTCGACGAATTGGTCGGTTTCGTCAGGAGCGGCCACACCGTCGGCGAGCTCATCCGGCACTATGCCGAGAAGCATACCGGAAATGGCATTACAGGCACGCCCACCCAGATCGCCGACTTTATGGAGGAATGGTTCGAGACGCGGGCCGCCGATGGCTTTATCCTGATGTTCCCGACCCTGCCGTCCAGCCTCGACGATTTCGTGAGGTTCGTCCTGCCCGAGCTTCGCCGCCGCGGTCTGTTCCGCGAGGAATATGAGGGAAGGACCCTGCGCGAAAACCTCGGTCTTTCAATGCCGGCAAATCGTTTTGCCGAAACGCGGACGCCGGCCCGATGAGTGCCGCGGCTTTGATCAGCGAAGCAGATTTCAAGCTTTCGATGCGTAATCTGGCGGGTGCAGTCAGCGTGGTCACGGTCGGCGACGGAAAAAACCACACCGGCTTCACCGCAACGTCGGTCTCTTCATTTTCGGCGGAGGTGCCCTCGGTCATCGTCAGTGTCAACCGCGCATCTTCCTCGTGGCCGATATTGCAGCGGTACGGCTGTTTCTGTGTCAACGTGCTCGCGGCCGACCAGCAGCAGGTGGCGCAATCATTTGCAGGTTTCGACGGACGCAAGGGCATCGAACGCTTCGGTAATGCGGGATGGTATCGCCTCAGGACTGGCGCGCCCGTTCTCGAAAACGCTCTTACCGTGCTGGACTGCAGGCTCGAAACGGCATTCCACCATCATTCCCATGCGATCCTGATCGGACATATTTGCGCTGTCCAAGTCCGACAAGGCATAGGGCCGCTCATCTATTGGCGCGGCGGCTATCGTGAACTCCGGCGGAGGTCGATTGCCGCGTTCTAGCGGAGCCGCTCCGACAATAGCCCTATCGAGGCAACATCCGCATTGGCAAAGGCAAGTCTGAGGTAATGCTCTTGTCTCTCGCCGAAATAGGCGCCCGGCAAACAGACGATGCCCGATTCCCTGGCGAGTCTTTCGGCGACCTCTGAAGATGATCGATCGGCGAAAGGGTGGCGGACGAAGGCGAAATAGGCGCCGATCGCTCCTATTTCCCAATCATGCAAGCTGGAAAAGACCAGCTTTAACGCATCCGCCCGGCGCGCGATTTCCACCCGGTTGCAGGCCCGCCAATCGGCAAGCGCGGGGATAGCCGATGCGACGGCGATCTGAGCCGAGCGCGGTGCGCATATCTGCATATTGTCCATCACCTTGGCGATCTCGGCGACGAGCTTGGGTCCTGCCGTGATCGCACCCAGCCTGTGGCCGGGGATGCAAAAGGATTTCGAAAAACTGTAAAGAAGGACGACCGTTTCCTCCCAACCCGGCTCGGACAGGAGTGAGTGCGGCCGGCCGTAATCCTCGCCCAGGAAATCGCGATAGGTTTCATCAAGGATCAGCCAGGTGCCATACTTCCGGCAAAGAACAAAAAGCTCGTGCAGCAGGCTTGGCGGATATACCGCTCCGGTGGGATTATTGGGTGAGACGACTGCCAGCACCTTGGCGCCGGCAGCAAGTGCTGCTTCGGTCGAACTCGGATTAGGCAGAAAACCGCTGCCAGGATCGCACTCAACCAATCGACGTCCGATCCCCAGCATCGACAGCGTCGTATCGTGATTGAAATAGAAGGGATTGGTGAGAGCCACCGTATCGCCCGCGCCAGCAAGGGCGATCGCCGCGCACATGAACGCCTGATTGCAGCCGGCGGTGATGTGGATATTCCCTTCGGAAAGGTCGGCGCCGTAAAGCGCGGCGAGATGTGCTGCATAGGCCTTGCGTAACAGGGGCTCGCCTTCGATCGGACCGTAGCCTGTCATCGCCTGCTGTCCGGCCGCCTCGGCAAGCAGGCGAAGCATCTCCGGATGGGCGGGATAGCCGGGTACGGCTTGCGATAGATCGATGAGCGACCCCTTGTTTCCTTTATATTCGCGGCTCCAGGCGATGACGGAAGGAATGGGCGGGGCCGAGAGTCGGGAAACACGTAAATTGGGTTTTGCAGCGATCATGTCGATTTCTCTTTGATGGCAATTGCTACAACGATACCAATTACCTTCTCAACCCCTTTGTCGGCTGACGGAACCGAAGCGGAGACATATGCGCATGGTGTGGGACAAAAACCGACTCGAACAGTTGCGCGCAGATTTCGCGGACGCCAATGGTGGTGAGATATTCGATGAGAAGTTTCGGAAAGTGGCGGAGAAGATCATCTCCAAGAACGGCACGAGACTGAATCGCAGATTGCCTGGTGGGGGTTCGCCATCGCAATGCCTTGAGGTGCTTGGCACAGTTATAGGTTGTGACGAAGGCAAGGACATGGGCTTTCAGGCTTTCGAGATTAACGCGACGCTACCCAGTCGTGCCAATCGCTTTCGCTGCCGTTGAACACATTGAGGTCGATCTTGCCGTCGACGCCGTCGGAGAGGCCGGAGCCGGAATACTGCCAGAACACCCACTTGCGGCCGGGATAGACCTTGGAGGGGTGAGCGGCTACCGAGCGCAGCCAGAAGGGATAGTCAAGCATCTGGCCCTTCAGATTGTCGCGATAGAAGTCCGGCGCCGTGTAGATGATCGGGCGCTGGCCGTAATGCCGCTCGAGCTTGTCCATGAAGACCTGCATCTTTTCCCGGACCCGAGCCGGGGAGATGCGGCGCTTGCAGCTCGACTCACCGTTCCACTCGACGTCGATGACGGGCGGGAGGGCGTTGGCTTCCTTCGGAACGTTGCGGATGAACCAGTCGGCCTGTTCGCCGGCTGTCCGGCACCAGTAGAAGAAGTGATAGGCGCCATGTTTCAGCCCGGCTTCCTTGGCGCGGCGCCAATTCTTCTTAAACATCGGGTCGAGGTGATCGCCGCCGTCCGTCGCCTTGATGTAGACGAAGTTGGCGCCCTGCTGGCGCAAAGTCTCCCAGTCGATCTCGCCCTGCCAGCGCGACACGTCGACGCCATGCACGGCAAGCTTTCTCGGCGAAGTTCTGCCGAAGTTGATCGGTTTGGCATCGCGGAAGCGGTGGCTATAGATTCGCGAGCGTTTGGGGGAATTCGGGCCGGCGTCAGGATCGACATCCGGGGCATCGGGCATCAGCATCGCGACAGGCCTTTCCGTCGGCATCGGCATGCCGACCGGCCTGTCGGCTGGCGCGAGCGCTTGCGGCTCCGGAACGGGCCCTGTCCAGCTCAGCGCCTGCTGCGGGGGGCTTGCCTGTGGCGCAGGGTCGCCGACAGCAGCAGCCGGTATCGGGCCGTTCGGCTTGCTGATGGCATTGGTGGTTTCCACCGACGGCACAGGGGTGAGCACATCTTCGGCGCCGGAGCTTGCGGCGCATCCCGACAGGATCAGGGTGGCGAGGAGGATTGCTGGCAATGCCGATGGACGCATGAGAACCTGCACGCAAAACAAAGGTCGACGGCAACATTCCCGATGAAGAAAAACCGCCCATTTCGAATTGCTAACAGAGACTTGCTAAGAAAGGTTAAATTTGAACCCTGTGCCTCGCAGGGCTGTGTCAGGGATGGCACGAGCGGTGCATGGAAGGCCGAAGTGTCGGCAGCCCCTCCCGAATTCGTCGGGAAGGGCTTACCAAGTCATGTCATTCCGCCGCTTCGGCGTAGTTTTCCACCGGCGGGCAGGTGCAGATGAGGTTGCGGTCGCCATAGACGTTGTCGACGCGGTTGACAGGTGACCAGTATTTGTCGACGCGGAAGGCGCCGGGTGGGAAGCAGGCCTGCTCCCGGCTGTAGGGGCGATCCCATTCGCCAACGAGGTCTTCGACGGTGTGCGGCGCGTTTTTCAGCGGGTTATTGGCCTTGTCCATGCGTCCTTCCTCGATGGCGCGGGCTTCCTCGCGGATCGCCAGCATCGCCTCGCAGAAGCGGTCGAGCTCGGCCTTGGTCTCGCTTTCCGTCGGCTCGATCATCAGCGTGCCTGATACCGGCCAGCTCATGGTCGGTGCGTGGAAGCCGCAGTCGATCAGGCGCTTGGCGACGTCGTCGACGGTCACGCCTGCGCTGTCGACCAGTGGACGCGTGTCGATGATGCATTCATGCGCGACGCGCCCGGTCTTCGACTTATAGAGCACGTCATAAGCGCCCTTCAGCCGGGTGGCGATGTAGTTGGCGTTGAGGATCGCCACCTTGGTCGCCTGGGTCAGGCCTTCGCCGCCCATCATCAGGCAGTAGCTCCAGGAGATCGGCAGGATCGAGGCCGAGCCGAAGGCCGCCGCCGATACGGCACCCGGCCGCCCATCGGTTTCCGGATGACCCGGGAGGTAGGGCGCCAGGTGCGCCTTGACGCCGATCGGGCCCATGCCGGGGCCGCCGCCGCCATGCGGGATGCAGAAGGTCTTGTGCAGGTTGAGGTGCGACACGTCGGAGCCGATGTCACCGGGGCGGGACAGGCCGACCATGGCGTTCATGTTGGCGCCGTCGAGATAGACCTGGCCACCATGCTGATGCACGAGATCGCAGATTTCCTTGACCGTCTCCTCGAACACGCCGTGCGTCGAGGGATAGGTGATCATGCAGCAGGAGAGGTTTGCTGCGTGCTCTTCAGCCTTGGCGCGGAAGTCGTCCATGTCGATGTCGCCGTTCTCACGGACCTTGACGACGACAACCTTCATGCCGACCATCTGGGCGGAAGCGGGGTTGGTGCCGTGTGCCGATGTCGGAATCAGGCAGACGTCGCGATGACCGTCGCCATTGGCGATATGATAGTTGCGGATCGTCAGCAGGCCGGCATATTCGCCTTGCGCGCCGGAATTCGGCTGCATCGAGAAGGCATCGTAGCCGGTGACGGCGCATAGCTTTCCCGTGAGGTCATCCAGCATCTCGCGATAGCCGAGCGCCTGGTCCGATGGCACGAAGGGATGGATATCGGAAAATTCCGGCCAGGTGATCGGCAGCATTTCCGCCGTCGCATTGAGCTTCATCGTGCAGGAGCCGAGCGGGATCATCGCGCGGTCGAGCGCGAGGTCACGGTCGGAGAGCCGCCGGATGTACCGCGTCATCTCGCTTTCAGCCCGGTTCATGTGGAAGATCGGGTGGGTGAGATAATCGCTGGTCCTGAGGAGGTCCTTCGGCAGGCGGTAGGAAGGCTCGAAATCCGCGACGGCGAAATTGCCGCCGAAGGCGCGCCATACCGCTTCGAGTGTCGCGGGCCGCGTGCGCTCGTCGAGGCTCATGCCGATCTTCGTTTCGCCGACCTTGCGCAGATTGACGCCTTCGGCGACGGCAGCGCGTAGGATCAGGCCCTGCATATGGCCGACATCGACAGTGATCGTATCGAAGAAGCTTTCCGGCTCGACCTTGTAGCCGAGTTTCTCCAGGCCCTTGGCCATCAGCACGGCCTTCTGGTGCACCTGCTGGGCGATCGCCTTGATGCCCTTCGGACCGTGGAAGACCGCATACATCGAGGCCATGACAGCAAGCAGCACCTGGGCGGTGCAGATGTTGGAAGTCGCTTTCTCCCGGCGGATGTGCTGTTCGCGGGTCTGCAGCGACAGTCGATAGGCGCGGTTGCCGCGAGCATCGACGGAAACGCCGACGAGGCGGCCGGGCATGGAGCGTTTGATGGCGTCCTTGACCGCCATATAGGCGGCGTGCGGACCGCCGTAGCCGACCGGAACGCCAAAACGCTGGGAAGAGCCGACGGCTATATCGGCGCCCATCTCGCCCGGCGATTTCAGCAGCGTCAGCGCGAGAATATCGGCGGCAACGATTGCGATGGCGCCAGCCTGGTGCAGGCGCGCAATCAGGCCGGTGAAGTCATGCAGGTGACCGTGCGTGCCGGGATATTGGAAGATCGCGCCAAAGACGTCGACGGGATCGAGATCGGTGAAGGGATTGCCGACGATGACCTGCCAGCCAAGCGGCTCGGCACGGGTGCGAATGAGGGCGATGGTCTGCGGATGGCAATCGGCATCGACGAAGAAGGCTTTCGACTTCGACTTCGAAACGCGCTCGGCCATCGCCATGCCTTCGGCGGCGGCGGTCGCCTCGTCAAGCAGCGAGGCGTTGGCGACGTCGAGGCCGGTCAAGTCGCAGATCATCGTCTGATAGTTGAGCAGCGCTTCGAGACGGCCTTGGCTGATCTCAGGCTGATAGGGCGTATAGGCCGTGTACCAGGCGGGGTTTTCCAGAATGTTGCGCTGAATGACCGGCGGCGTGATCGTGCCGTAGTAGCCCTGGCCGATCAACGAGACCAGCACCTTGTTCTTGTTTGCCGTCTCGCGCAGTTTGTCGAGCGCTTCGCGCTCGGTCATCGGCGCGCCCCAGACGAGCGGCGCCTTCTGACGGATGGCGGGCGGCAGCGTCGCGTCGATTAGGCCGTCGAGGCTGTTATAGCCGATCACCTTCAGCATCTCGGTCATCTCGGTCGGCGAGGGGCCGATGTGACGGCGATTGGCGAAATCGTAGGGCTGATAATCGGTGAACTGGAATTCGGTCGGCGTCGTCATTACGCGGTGAGCTCCTTGTAGGCGGCCTCATCGAGCAGACCATCGGCATCGGCGGGGTTCTTGAGCTTCAGCTTGAAGAACCAGCCGGCGCCTTGAGGGTCGGAGTTGATGAGCGAGGGGTCGGCGACGATCGCCTCGTTGACCGCGGTGATCTCGCCATCGAGCGGACAATAGACCTCGGAGGCCGCCTTGACGGATTCAACGGTTGCGGCGTCGTCGTTCTTGGCGAAGCTCTTGCCCACTTCAGGCAGTTCGACGAAGACAAGATCGCCCAGCTGTTCGACGGCATAGGTGGTGATGCCGACGGTTGCGACATCGCCGTCAAGTTCGAGCCATTCATGTTCAGCGGTAAATTTCAGCATGGAAATATCCTCTCGGGAAACAGGGGTTCAGCGTTTGTAAGTCGGCGTGACGAAGGGCAGGGCGGAGACGGTGACGGGCAGGAACTTGCCACGCACCTCGGCGTAGACCTGGGTGCCTACCGCCGCATGGGAGATCGGCAGATAACCCATGGCGACGGGACCTTCGACGCTGGGGCCGAAGCCGCCCGATGTGACTTCGCCGATTTCAGTCTTGCCTTCGGCATCGGCGTAAAGCTTGGCATGGCCGCGCACCGGCGCCTTGCCCTCCGGCTTGAGGCCGACACGGCGGCGGGCGGCGCCGTTTTCGAGTTCGGAGAGGATGCGGCCGGAGCCCGGAAAGCCGCCGGCTCGGGCCCCGCCCGTGCGTCGCGCCCTCTGCATAGCCCATTCGAGCGCTGCCTCGACCGGCGAGGCGGTCGTATCGATATCGTTGCCATAAAGGCAAAGGCCGGCTTCCAGACGCAGCGAGTCACGGGCGCCGAGGCCGATCGCCTGGACGTCCGGATGTTCGAGCAACCGCATAGCGACATCTTCGGCCTTGTCGGCCGGGACGGAAATTTCGAAGCCGTCCTCGCCACTATAGCCGGAGCGCGAAACCAGGCAGGAAACGTCGTGCAGCCGGCAGTGGCGCACATCCATGAATCTCATCGCCGCGACGTCGGCCCAGAGCTCGGCGAGAACCTCGACCGCGCGCGGTCCCTGCAGCGCGATCAAGGCGCGGTTCAGAAGCGTGATGTCGCACTGGTCGCCGATGTGGGTCTGCAGATGGGCCAGATCGGCCTCCTTGCAGGCGGCGTTGACGACAACGAAAAGGTGGTCGTCGACATGGGTGATCATCAGATCGTCGAGGATGCCGCCGGTGTCGTCGGTAAAGAAGCCGTAACGCTGGCGGCCGGCCGGGAGCCCGAGAATATCGACCGGCACCAGGCTTTCCAGCGCCAGCGCCGCATCCTCATAGCTGCCCGATTTCGCCTTCACGATGACCTGGCCCATGTGGGAAACGTCGAAGAGGCCAGCCTCGGCGCGGGTATGAAGATGTTCCTTCATGACGCCCGCCGGATATTGCACTGGCATGTCGTAACCAGCAAACGGCACCATGCGGGCGCCGAGCGAAAGATGCAGGGCATGCAGCGGGGTTTTCTTGAGGGCAGCAGTATCGTCCAAACGACGCCTCCGGGGTTTGCGCCTCTTATTAAGGCGCGGGCTCAAATCTGAAGGCGCGGCTGCGCGCTTCTCTCCTGAGCCCCCTCTGTCCCTTTGCCTGAGATTGTTATCCCTTCGGCTAGCGTTTCGAAAACGCTTCTCTCCAGAGTTCCGTCTGCCCCCTTGCTGGTCCTTTGGCCTGAGAGTTTCCGGGGCGGTTGCTCCTTCGGCACCGGTGGCACAAACACCGGATTCTCCCAACAGGGTTGGCCGCAATTATCCGGCGGGCGCAGCACTTGGCAAGGCCAAATGTCGTGACCTGACAAATTTTTGTCGCCAAAGTCAGGGAAGGGCGCGATCTGCGGCAAATCTGCTTTTGCATTCGGCTGGGAAAACGGCTATCGCGACATGCTGTTGAAGGGGATTTCATGCGGCAGACAGGACTGAAAGCGACGCTCTTCCTGCGCATGCTTTGCGCCTTGGGCCTGCTTTTGCTCGGATTCGCCCATCAAGCGCCTCAGGCTGTCGCTTCCGATGGTTATGATGCCGCGGCCTACGTGCTGCCCGACGGCAGCTTTGCCTCGCTCTGCGTCACCGTGAAGGAGGCCGAAGGCAAGACTGTCGGCTTCAAGCCGAATTGCGAAGCCTGCCGGCTGTCTGCATCGGTGATCCTGCCGACGCCGGATGCGGGTTGGTGGCTCGAGCGCAAGCTCGCCTCGCTCGTCAATCCGCCAATCGAGAGTGCAGCCGTTGTCACCGTCAGTACCGTCAGCCGACCGAATTCGCGTGGACCTCCCACCCTCATCTGATCTGCCTCCGCAACCTATGACGCAAAATGCCGGTTCGCCCGAAGAGGGCCGCGGCCGGCGAGGAGATATCCGATGAAAACAATCAAGACTTTCGCGCTTGCCGCGCTTCTTTCCGCAACTGCCTTCGCAGGCGCCGAGGCGCATGTCACCTTCCTCGACAAGGAGGTGAAGCTCGACAGCACCATTCTTGCGACGCTGCAGGTGCCGCACGGCTGCGATGGCAAGGCGACCACGGAAGTGCGGGTCAAACTGCCGGAAGGCTTCGTCTTCGCCAAGCCGCAGCCGAAGGCCGGCTGGGAACTCGAGGTGATCAAGGGCGATTACCAGAAGAGCTACGACAATCACGGCGACAAGGTGAAGACGGGCGCCATCGAGATCCGCTGGAAGAACGGCAATCTTTCGGATGATTTCTACGATACCTTCGTCATCCAGGGCAAGGTGTCGGGCGTCGAAGCCGGCAGCTCGCTTGCCTTTCCGGTGACGCAGCTGTGCGGCGATAAGGTCACGGCCTGGGATCAGGTGGCTGGAGAAGGCGGCGATCCGCACGCGCTGAAAAGCCCGGCGCCGCTCCTGAAGGTCGTTGCCGGTGATGATCATGGCCACGACCATGACGATATGGCCGGGATGAACATGTCCGGAATGTCCGCCATGCCCGGCATGGACATGTCGGCAGCAATGCCAGCCGGCGACACAGTCAAGGCCGGCGACCTCGAAATCTCCGGCGCCTTCGCCAAAGCGATGCTGCCCGGCCAGCCGGTCGGCGGCGGCTTTTTCACGGTGAAGAACAACGGCAAGATGGATGATCGCCTGCTCTCCATCAGCTCGCCCGCGGCGGGCGAGGTTCAGATCCACGAGATGGCTACCAAGGACAATGTCATGCGGATGCGCCAGCTGAAGGATGGCATCGCCATTGCCGCGGGCGAAACGGTCAAGCTCGAGCCCGGCGGCCTGCATCTGATGTTTCAGAAGGTGAAGACGCCATTTAAACGGGGTGACACGGTGCCGGTGACGCTGAGCTTCGAGAAAGCTGGCAAGGTCGATCTGGTGCTGCAGGTGCTGTCGGCCCAGGGCAAGTAGGGCCGGCCGATTCACACAGAGAGCCTGCGGTTGCGATTACAGCTGCGGGCTTTCTATTCGAAGCGGCTTGTCTGTTAGACATCCTCGTAGGATTGCAGCGCCTGCCGCAGGCCTGTCTGTGGTTGCTGGTTGCCCTTTGCCATCAGGTCGAGCGCCACCTCCGTCGACTGGATGATGCTGGAAGGCTCCTCGGCCTGATCGGACGCCCCGCCGTTCAATTGCCGGTCAGCGATGCGCTTTGCATCACGCGCCGCCGTGCTCGTAGCGACGCGCTGGGGGATCCTCAGCGATTCGAAGGCAATGGCGGCGGTGTTGGCCGATATGGACAGGAGCTGCGTCATGCCGTCACGATATTCGCATGGTCTTGGTGCTATCGTAACAAAATCATTGGCATTTTACCGAGTGGCAAGAATTCGCGCGGTTCCATTGGAGTCGTCGCCGAACTGAGGTAAATCCGGCTTATGATTCAGGCTCTCCTTGTCGCGCTGGGCGGCGCAATCGGTTCCGTCCTCAGATATTATGTCGGCCAATGGGCGCTAAAGCTCATGGGGCCGGCCTTTCCCTGGGGCACTCTTGCCGTCAATGTCGTCGGCTGCTTCGTCATCGGTGTCTTCGCCGAACTGGTCGCGCGGAAGTTCAACGCATCGATGGAACTGCGCCTGCTGCTGATCACCGGCTTTCTCGGCGGCTTCACCACCTTCTCTGCTTTCTCGCTCGATGCCATCTCGCTCTTCGAGCGCGGCGAGGCTGTCGCCGGCGGCCTCTACATAGCAGCGAGCGTCGGCCTTTCGATGGCGGCCGTGTTCGCGGGCCTCGCCATCATGCGCGCTTTGGTCTGATTCCGGTTTCCGTTTTGCACGAAAATGCTCTAAGGCTGCGGCAAGAACGCCGGCTTGGCCCGCGCTGCAATTTCCGAAAGACTATTCATGGCTGGCATAGAACATATCAAGGTTGAAGCCGACGAGGCGGGCATGCGGCTCGATCGCTGGTTCAAGGTGCATTTTCCCGGGCTGGGCTTCGGGCCGCTGCAGAAGCTGCTGCGCTCCGGCCAAATACGTGTGGACGGCGGACGGGTGAAATCGGATGCACGCGTGCAGCCCGGCCAGACGGTACGCGTGCCGCCGCTCGATGTCGACGCCAAGCTGAAAACCGGGCCGATCGCCGGCAAGGATCTCAAACATTCCACGGATTTCGACCTCCTGTCACGCATGGTGCTGCACGAGGACGAAAAGGTAATTGTCCTCAACAAACCGCCCGGCCTTGCCGTCCAGGGCGGCTCCGGCGTCGCCAGGCATATCGACCAGATGCTGGAGGCCTGGATCAGCCCGAAGGGCGAGAAGCCGCGGCTCGTCCACCGCCTCGACCGCGATACGTCAGGCGTGCTCGTCATCGCCCGCACCCGGGGTGCGGCACAGAAGCTGACCGCCGCCTTCCGCGAGCGCGATACGAAGAAGACCTATTGGTCTCTGGTCAAAGGCGTGCCGCGCAAGCGTGAGGACAAGATTTCGACCTGGCTCGTCAAAGAGCCGACGGCTGATGGCGACCGCATGCGCATCGCCAAGCATGGCGAAGACGGCGCCGATCATGCCGTGTCCTACTACCGCATCATTGAGACGGCGGCGCAGCGTCTCGCCTGGCTCGAGATGGAGCCCTATACGGGGCGCACGCACCAGCTTCGTGTTCACGCTTTGCACATCGGCCATCCCATCATCGGCGATCCCAAATATTTCGACGACGATCCGAACTGGGATTTTCCCGGCGGTATCCAGAAGCGGCTGCACCTGCACGCCCGCCATATCGACATCCCGCATCCCTCAGGGGGGCGCCTGCGCGTCACCGCGCCTCTGCCGCCGCATATGGTGCAGAGCTGGAACCTGCTCGGCTTCGATGAAAATTCGGCTCCCATCCTGGACGACCAAGAATGAAACTTGCGCTTTGTGATTGCGACGGCACCTTGGTCGACAGTGCCGGGCTTATCCATGAAACCATGCGGCGCACCTTCGAGAAGTTCGGCAAGGCTGAGCCGCGATTTGAGGACACCAAGGCCATTATCGGCCTGTCGCTGGATA
The DNA here is from genome assembly GCF_030182485.1 of Rhizobium atlanticum. Lineage (NCBI taxonomy): Bacteria > Pseudomonadati > Pseudomonadota > Alphaproteobacteria > Hyphomicrobiales > Rhizobiaceae > Rhizobium > Rhizobium atlanticum. The sequence goes on along the minus strand of NZ_JAQJCJ010000010.1, from coordinate 80,908 downwards.
TCGCCATAGCCCGCATGCAGGGCAAGCCGCACGTCGAGCAGGAAGACGTCGAGATGACGGCGCATTACAAATCGCTGTTTACCATCGTGCGTCAGGATCTCGACTACCGGGAGCCGCTGTTTGCCGGAATCCGCGAGATGATCGATGCGATCAGCGGCCGCGAGGATCTGCTGATCGGGGCGGTGACGGGTAAATCCCGCCGCGGTTTGAAGCTCGTAATGGACACGCACGGCTTCGACAGGCATTTCGTCGTTGCGCGCACCGCCGACGACTGCCCCTCCAAGCCGCATCCGGCCATGGTGACGGAATGTTGCGACGAAACCGGGATGAATGCCGCCGATACCATTGTCATTGGCGATGCGGTTTACGATATGCAAATGGCAAAGGCTGCCGGCGCAAAAGCGATCGGTGTTGCCTGGGGCTATGCCAGCGTGGATGAATTGATCGCCAACGGCGCCGATGCGATCGCCTATCATCCGAACGAGATATTGCGCCATTTTTCTTGAGGTGAGCCCATGCGCGATCTGCTGAACGATCTTTCCGAGGGTCTGAGCCATCCCGATCCCATCCGTCGGGCGCAGATCCAGATGAAGAAGCCGCTGCCGAAGCGTTTCTATACCGACGTGGCGGTCGCCGATCACGAGGGCAGCTTCGCGATCACGCTCGACGGCAAGTCGGTGCGCACGCCGGCACGGCAGGTTCTTGCCGTTCCCACAGAGGCGCTCGCACAGCTTGTCGCCGCCGAATGGCGTGGGCAGGGCGAGGAAATCGATCCGGTCACCATGCCGGTGACCCGGCTGGTCAACACCGCGCTCGATGGCGTGGCAACCAATACGCAGGCCATCTTCGAAGACATTCTCCGCTTTTCCTCGAGCGACCTCATCTGCTACCGCGCCGACACGCCGGAGCTGTTGGTCGAGCGCCAGAGGGAGCGTTGGGACCCGGTAATCGACTGGGCGGCCCACGATCTCGGCGCCCGTTTCATCCTCGTCGAAGGGGTGATGCCTCACGAACAGCCGCGAGAGGCCACCGCGGCCTTCGCCGTGACACTGGCGCGGCATCAGAGTCCCATGGCGCTCGCTGCCCTCCATACGGTCACGACGCTGACCGGCTCGGCGATCCTGGCGCTCGCGTTTGCCGAGGGCCGGCTGACGGCGGAGGAGGCGTGGTCGCTTGCTCATCTCGACGAAGACTGGACGATCGAGCATTGGGGGCGGGACGAGGAAGCCGAAGAGCGAAGAGCCAAGCGCTTTGCCGAGTTCAAGGCAGCAGCGGATGTTTTTTTCGCCCTAAGCGCCTGAAACATATTGCCTTCTCAGACATTATGGCGAAATCTGCGACTCCAACGGGGTGGTGCGGGATTTTGCGATGGATTGGCTGAGGTCGAGTTTTTGCCGGACCGTGCTCGTCTGTATTGCGCTGACGGCCTGCGGCAGCCTCTCGGCCAACAAGCCGAAGGCACCGCTCTATGATGTGCGCAGCGCTGTCGTTCTCTCCGGCCCGAACATCCCTGCCGAGCTGCTTGCCGGGATCAACGACCGCGTCAATGCCGCCATCAATGCAACGATGCGCGACACCGTGCTGCCGCGGGTGGTGCTGACAATTCGCGTGGTTTCGATTGAGAAGGGACTCGGTTTCCAAAAGGACCGCAACGTCGCCAAAATCAGGGTTGACGCGGCTTCGGTCGACGACGGCTCGGTGATTGCCGTCAGCGCTTTCGACGTAACCAGTATGGCCGCCGACCCGAAACTTGCCGACGACATCATGGCCGAGGACGTCGCTGCACGGATCCGCTCGGTTTTCTCGCTCAGCGGACGCAGCCGCTAGCGCATATCGACCGCGAGAGCGGCGAGGGGAGATCGCATGAAGGAAATTCTCGAAGAACTGGAACGCCGCCGCGGCATCGCGCGTCTCGGCGGTGGCAAGGAGCGGATCGATGCTCAGCACAAGCGCGGCAAGCTGACGGCGCGCGAGCGCATCGACCTCTTCCTCGACGAGGGCACCTTCGAAGAGTTCGACATGTTCGTGGAGCACCGCTCCACCGATTTCGGCATGGATAAGAGCCGTATCGCCGGCGATGGCGTCGTCAGCGGGTGGGGCACGGTCAACGGCCGCACGGTCTTCGTCTTCGCCAAGGACTTCACCGTCTTCGGTGGCTCGCTTTCGGAAGCGCATGCCGAGAAGATCATGAAGGTGCAGGACATGGCGCTGAAGAACCGCGCGCCGATCGTCGGCATCTACGATGCCGGCGGCGCCCGCATCCAGGAAGGGGTCGCCGCGCTTGGCGGTTATGCCGAAGTCTTCCAGCGCAATGTGCTTGCCTCGGGCGTCATTCCGCAGATCTCGGTGATCATGGGCCCCTGCGCCGGCGGCGACGTCTATTCGCCTGCCATGACCGATTTCATCTTCATGGTGCGCGACACCTCCTACATGTTCGTCACCGGTCCCGATGTGGTGAAGACCGTGACCAACGAGACGGTGACAGCTGAGGAGCTTGGCGGCGCTACGGTGCACACGACACGCTCATCGATCGCCGACGGCGCCTATGAGAATGATGTCGATACGCTGTTGCAGGTGCGCCGGCTGATCGATTTCCTGCCGCTTTCGAACACGTCGCCGTTGCCGGAGATCGAATGTTACCAATCGGTGACCGAGACCGATGCGTCGCTCGATACGCTGGTGCCGCCGAGCGCCAACAAGCCTTACGATATCAAGGAGCTGATCCGGAAGGTGGCGGATGAGGGGGATTTCTTCGAGATTCAGGAGAGCTTCGCCAAAAACATCGTCTGCGGCTTCGGCCGCGTCGAGGGCTCCACCGTCGGTTTCGTCGCCAACCAGCCGATGGTGCTGGCCGGCGTGCTCGACAGCGACGCCTCGCGCAAGGCGGCGCGCTTCGTGCGCTTCTGCGACTGCTTCAACATTCCGATCGTCACTTTCGTCGACGTGCCGGGCTTTCTGCCGGGCACGGCGCAGGAATATGGGGGCCTGATCAAGCACGGCGCCAAGCTGCTCTTCGCCTATGCCGAGGCGACGGTGCCGAAGCTCACCGTGATTACCCGCAAGGCCTTTGGCGGCGCCTATGACGTGATGGCGTCAAAACATTTGCGGGGTGATTTGAATTATGCCTGGCCGACGGCGCAGATCGCCGTGATGGGCGCCAAGGGTGCCGTCGAGATCATCTTCCGCAAGGATATCGCCGATCCGGAGAAGATCGCAGCCCATACGAAAATGTACGAGGACAGGTTCCTGTCGCCCTTCGTCGCTGCCGAGCGCGGTTATGTCGACGAGGTGATCATGCCGCATTCGACCCGGCGGCGGCTGGCGCGCGGCCTGAAGATGCTGCGCAACAAGGATCTCGCCAATCCCTGGAAAAAACACGACAACATCCCGCTCTGATATCTGGCCGCGTTGCCTGCTGTCGAAAAAGTGAACGGCCGTCAGCGATCCGTGTGTTCAATCGCGGCCGGGGACGGGCTAACGCTCGGCTGCAATTTCTTTAATGGAGAGGTTAATGTCAACTTTCGAGCGTCTTTCGGCCTATCGCCCCTATGGGCTAGCCGCTCTCAGAATCATCACCGCGCTGCTGTTCATCGAGCACGGCACGATGAAGCTTTTCGGCTTTCCGGCGTCACAAATGTCAGGTTCGCTGCCGCCGCTGATGTTGTTTGCGGCCCTTCTGGAACTGGTCGGCGGCATCCTCATTCTCGTCGGCCTGCTGACGCGGCCTGTGGCCTTCCTGCTGGCGGGCGAAATGGCGGTTGCCTATTTCATGGCGCATGCACCCAACAGCTTCTTCCCGGCCGTCAACCAGGGTGACGCGGCAATCCTGTTCTGCTTCGTCTTCCTTTACCTGTTCTTCTCCGGTCCCGGCGCCCTTGCCGTCGATAACCGGAAGACGGCTTGAAATGAACATTGTTTGCGGGGCGTTTCCGCGCCCCGCAGCGTTTCGGAATCAGGCGGTGAGCTTGAGGCCGGTGATGCCGGCGACGATCAGTGCAATACAGGCAAGACGGGAGACACTTGCCCCATCGCCGAGCAGCCAAATGCCCAGGAGCACGGTGCCGACCGTGCCGATGCCGGTCCATACCGCATAAGCGGTGCCGATCGGCAGGTACTTCACCGCCAGGCCGAGCAGGACGACGCTCACCACCATGGAAATGACGGTCAGCGCCGTCGGCAGCGGCCGCGTGAAACCCTCGGTGTATTTAAGGCCGATCGCCCAGCCACATTCGAAAAGGCCAGCGAGAAAAAGCAGAAACCAGGCCATACGCCTCTCCTTGTTCAAGAGCGAGGCCGTCCCCGCGACGGTTGCATCCTCAGGACGCCGCAGTCGTCTGCGATAGTGCCTATATCAGTGAGGTAACGGCTGTCTTCAAGGTAGGAATCGGCATGGCTGCCATGCCACCCGTTTCTTGCCGGCCGCCAAAGAGGTCATGACTGGCCGCCGGCCTCGGCGGAAAGGCTCTTGGCACGGCGGCAGAGGCGATCGAAAGTTTCGAGGAATCGCGAGCGGTCTTTCGGGCTGAAGGCGGCGTTGTAACCTTTGCTTTCCCCGGTTTCGCGCAAATGCGCACCGAGATCGCGCATGGCGCTCGCCATGCCGATATTAGTCTCGTCGAAGACACGCCCGGTCGGACCGCTGACGAAGGCGCCGGCGGCGACGCAGCGCACTGCAAGCGGCACGTCGGCGGTAACGACGACGTCGCCGGCGCCGGCGCGCTCGGCGATCCAGTTATCGGCGGCATCGAAGGCATTGGAGACGATGACGTTGTGGACCATCGGGTCGCGGGACGGGCGCAGGCCGGAATTGGCGACGAACGTGACTTCGAGGCCGTGGCGTTCGGCAACCTTCAGGATCTCCGGCTTCACCGGGCAGGCATCGGCGTCGACATAGATCATGGCGGTGTCCTCATGCCATCTGAATGGCCGGCCGTCTGACCATATCGATATGGGGAATGCCGTCTTCCAGATATTCCTGCGACGTCCCGACAAAGCCGAAGGATTCGTAGAAGCGGCGCAGATGGGCCTGCGCTGACAAGGCAATCGGGTTTGCCGGATAACGCCGCTCACAGGCGGTGATCGATTCACGCATCAATGCGTCGCCCAGACGTTTGCCGCGATGGGCAGGCGAGACGACGACGCGGCCGATCTTGGACGGGTCCTGCGGCTCATGCGGTTTGAGGATCCGCGCCGCCGCCAGGAGGTCACCGCCCTCCAGCAGTCTGAGATGCAGGGCATCGATGTCCTTGCCGTCGAGTTCCGGATAGGGACAGTTCTGCTCGACGACGAAGACATCGACCCGCATTCGCAGGAGGTCGTAGAGCTCCCGCGCGGGGAGCTCATCGAGAGTCCTCAGATCGACCCGGTAGCTTGCTGCAGCCATCAATAGACCACCACGCCGCGGATGCTTTCACCCTTGTGCATCAGGTCGAAGCCCTTGTTGATGTCTTCGAGCGGCATGGTGTGGGTGATCATCGGATCGATCTGGATCTTGCCCTGCATGTACCAGTCGACGATCTTCGGCACGTCGGTGCGGCCGCGCGCGCCGCCGAAGGCCGTGCCCATCCAGTTGCGGCCGGTGACCAGCTGGAACGGCCGCGTCGAGATTTCCTGGCCGGCGCCGGCAACGCCGATGATGACCGATTTGCCCCAGCCGCGATGGCTGGCCTCCAGCGCCTGGCGCATGACCTTGGTGTTGCCGGTGCAGTCGAAGGTGTAGTCCGCGCCGCCGATCAGGTCGCCGTTACGCTTGGTCATGTTGACCAGATAGGGCACGATGTCGTCGCCGACCTCCTTCGGATTGACGAAATGCGTCATGCCGAACTTCTCGCCCCAGGCCTTGCGATCCGGGTTGATATCGACGCCGATGATCATGTCGGCGCCGGCAAGCCGCAGGCCCTGAATGACGTTCAGGCCGATGCCGCCAAGCCCGAAGACGATCGCCGTCGATCCGACCTCGACCTTGGCGGTGTTGATGACGGCGCCGATGCCGGTGGTGACGCCGCAGCCGATGTAGCAGACCTTGTCGAAGGGCGCGTCGGGGTTGATCTTGGCGAGCGCGATCTCCGGCAGCACCGTGTAATTGGCGAAGGTCGAGCAGCCCATATAGTGATGGATCTTGTCCTTGCCGATCGAGAAGCGCGAGGTGCCGTCCGGCATCACGCCCTGGCCTTGTGTGGCGCGGATGGCGGTGCAGAGATTGGTTTTGCGGGATGTGCAGGAATAACACTCGCGGCATTCCGGCGTATAAAGCGGAATGACATGGTCGCCCTTCTTGACCGAGGTCACACCCGGGCCGACATCGACGACGATGCCGGCGCCCTCATGGCCAAGGATGGCCGGAAACAGGCCTTCCGGATCGGCGCCCGACAGGGTGAAATCGTCGGTATGGCAGATGCCCGTCGCCTTGACCTCCACCAGCACCTCGCCGGCTTTCGGCCCCTCCAGCTGCACGGTCATCACTTCAAGCGGTTTTCCAGCCTGAACGGCTACGGCGGCGCGAACGTCCATCTTCCTATCTCCTGCTAATTTGTCGGTTCCCAACTGCTTGCATCGGCCAAGCTTGACATGGCTGGCGAGCAGGGCTCAAGCGAATTCCATGATGACGGCGTCGACGGCCAGGCTTTCGCCGGCGGCGGCATTGATCTTCGAGACGACGAGATCGCGCTCGGCGCGCAAGACGTTTTCCATCTTCATCGCCTCGACGATCGCAAGCGTCTCACCGGCCTTGACCTCCTGACCCTCGGCGACCGCGATGGACACGACCAGGCCGGGCATCGGGCAGAGCAGGAGCCTAGAGGTATCCGGCGGCAGCTTCACCGGCATCAGCCTGTCGAGTTCCGCATGGCGCGGCGAAAAGACCTTGGCGATCACCGACAGTCCCTGCCAGTCGATGCGCAGGCCGTTGAGGACGGGGCGGATCTGCGCCGCAATATCCTGGTCGCCGACCCTGCCGCTCCAGACCGGATCGCCCGGTCTCCAATCGGTGACAACGCTCCGGCTTTCGCCCTCGATCTCCATCTCCATATCGAAAGGAATAGTGACGAGGCCATCGAGCAATCTGACAGCGACGTAGCTGTCTCCTGTTTTGACCACCCAATGCTCCCGCAGTGTGGCCGATGCGGCGCGCAGGCGATCGGCGAAACGTTCGCGGCGGTTCGCTTCGATGAGCGAGGCAGACAGCGCGATTGCGGAAAGCATGGCTTCCTCCTGCCGGTCCGGCTTCATCGGCGCGAAACCGTCAGGATATTCCTCGGCAATGAAGCCAGTGGAAAGCCGGCCCTCGCGCCAGCGCGGATGTTTCATCAGCGCCGACAGGAAGGGAACATTGTGCTCGATGCCGTCGACGACGAAGCCGTCCAGCGCCCGACCCATGGCCTCGATCGCTTCGCTGCGCGTCGGCGCCCAGGTGCAGAGCTTGGCGATCATCGGGTCGTAATACATCGAGATCTCGGCGCCCTCGTAGACGCCGGTATCGTTGCGGACGACAATGTTGCCGGTCCTGCCTTCGGCCGGAGGCCGGTAGCGTGTCAGGCGGCCGATCGAAGGCAGGAAGTTGCGGTATGGATCTTCGGCATAGAGCCGGCTTTCGATCGCCCAGCCGTCCAGTCTGACATCCTCCTGGCTGAAGCTGAGCGGCTCTCCCGCGGCGATGCGGATCATCTGTTCGACGAGATCAATGCCGGTGATGAGTTCGGTCACCGGATGCTCGACCTGCAGGCGGGTGTTCATTTCGAGGAAATAGAAATTGCGGTCGCGGTCGACGATGAATTCGACGGTGCCGGCGCTCTGGTAATCGACGGCCTTCGCCAGCGCCACCGATTGTTCGCCCATAGCCTTGCGCGTTTTTTCGTCGAGGAAAGGCGAGGGCGCCTCTTCCGCCACCTTCTGGTTCCGCCGCTGGATCGAGCATTCCCGCTCGCCGAGATAGACGACCTTGCCATGCGCATCAGCCAGCACCTGGATCTCGATATGGCGCGGCTCGACGATGAACTTCTCGATGAAGACGCGGTCGTCCCCGAAGGAGCTCTTCGCCTCGGAGCGGGCGCGCTCGAAGCCGTCGCGCACCTCGGCCTCGTTCCAGGCAATGCGCATGCCCTTGCCGCCGCCGCCGGCAGACGCCTTGATCATGACCGGATAGCCGATGCCGCCAGCGATCTTTTCCGCGCGGGCAGCGTCCTCGATGATGCCGAGATGGCCGGGCACGGTGGAGACGCCGGCCGCATTGGCGAACTTCTTCGATTCGATCTTGTCGCCCATCGCCATGATGGCCTTCGGCTTCGGGCCGATGAAGACGATGCCCTGCTTTTCCAGCTCGTCGCAGAAAGAGGCGCGCTCGGAGAGAAATCCGTAACCGGGATGCACCGCCTCGGCGCCGGTCGCCTTGCAGGCGGCGATGATCTTGTCGGCGACCAGGTAGCTTTCCGACGCTGCGGCGGGGCCGATATGGACGGCTTCATCGGCCATTTCGACATGCAGCGCATCCCGATCCGCGTCCGAATAGACCGCAACGGTCGAAATGCCCATGCGGCGCGCGGTCTTGATCACGCGGCAGGCAATCTCGCCGCGATTCGCGATCAGGATTTTCTTGAACATCGAGACTCCACCCAGAAATGCGTTCCGGAGTTTTACGCATAAAACACCGGAACGCACAATTGGGCTTGATACCAGCAGGCGGGAGACGTGAGATTAAGCCGCTTAATGTCAGGCGACGGCCGCTTCCGCGACCGATTCCTCGTCGATGATGCGCAGCCAGCGGCTGCGGGGCGGTTCCGGGCGATCGCGCAGCGTGACCGCGGCCATGATCCCGGCCCAGTGCGGATGGTTGGCGCCCGGCAGCGTTGCCTGCTCGATCTGGTGGAGGACGCCATATTCGGGCGGCGACACGGCGATCACCCCGTCTGCGGCGATGCTTCTGAAAATGCGCATCGCAAAATCGACGTCCTGGCGTGTGATGTTCTTGTGGTCGACGGCGCGCGACAGCTTATAGCCGCCGATGCCGTCTGTAATCGCCAGGCGAAGCTGGTCGAGGGCAAGCGCTCTCAATTCACCCGGGACATCGGTTGAAATCTCGATGACGTGAAGAATGAGCTCAAGCTCCAGCGCCGAGTTGACGTTGCCGTCGGTCGTGAACATGCGCATGATCCAGGCAACGTTGATTTCATCAAGCGAGCCCTGCGGATAGGTGTAATGGACGATGAAACCGGCGATCTGCTCTACGAAGAAAGCGTTCCACTCGGCACATTTTTCGGGGCAGGAATTGTTGAGCGCCAACATTGCAACGACATCCTGGGACGTCCGGATCCCCTCGGGGAAAGCATGTTTGCGCAGCAGCACGATATCTTCGGCCGTCAGCCGATGCTTGCCGGCCACGACACAGGCCGGAAAAGCGAGACGGAATTCGCTCATGTTTTAACTCCAGGCTTCATCATGAAGCCGGAGACAGTTTTAGCGACTGCGCATTGACGATCCCTCAAGAAGGGGAGTTAACCGGCTGCTGCGCGAATCACGAAGATTTTAGCGATCGCGCCTGCAGCCGCTCTCGCCAGATGATGAAGAGGCCGGATGCGACGATGATGAAAATGCCGATCCATTTGGAGAAATTCGGGAAATCATTGAACAGCGCATAGCCGAGCACGGTGGCCGAGATGATCTCGAAATATTGGAACGGGGCAAGCAGCGACAGCGGTGCAAGCCGGAACGCTCGCACCACCAGCATGTGCGCATATCCTGAGATCGAGCCGAGGGCGAGAAGCAGCGCAAGGCCGAGGCCGGAGGAGGGCAGGGATATGGCGAAGTCCCCATTGCCGGCGCTGCTGCCGACGAGAAGGGCGGCCGCCATGAAGATCGTTCCGCCGATGCCGGCCATCGTCTGCATGGTGAGCGGCGAATCAGCCTCGCCGATCGCGCGATTGAGGAAAAGGTAGAGCGAGAAGAGAAAGGCGCAGGCTACCGGCAGCAGCGCCTTCAGGCCGAAAATCTCGTAACTCGGCTGGATGACGATCATGGCGCCGCCGAAACCGACAGCGATCGCCATCCAGCGGCGCCAGCCGACCTTCTCTCCAAGGAACAGGGCCGACATGGCGGTCAGCATGAAAGGCTCGACGAAATAGATGGCAAATACGTCGGCCAGCGGCATGTATTTGACGGCGACAAAAAACAGCAGGCTCGCTGCCCCGTGCAACACGCCGCGCAGCAGATTCATCCACGGCCGCTTTGCGGAAAGCGCCCTGCGTCCAAAAACAGCAAAGAGAATCGGCAGGGTGCAGGCGATCTGGAAGAAGAAGCGATAGAAGGTGACCTGACCCGGCGACATCGCCTCAAAGGTCGCCATATATTTGGCGATGGCATCCATGGTGGGCAGAATGAACATGGCGCCGGACATGATTGCCATGCCCTGCAGGGAATTTTGATGGGGCTTTGACATGGCTGCCGATTCTTATGGGAACAGTGCCCATCAATCACGGGAAAGGCGGGCAAATCAAGCCCGTGAAACCCCGCAAACGGTCAGGCGTCATTGACCGTTTCACCAAAAACCGTCTCGAAAGCGGCGCGCAGCCGGATGTCCACATCCGCCATCATGAGGGGAAGGCCGAGATCGACGAGGCTTGTGACGCCATAGGCAGATATCCCGCAGGGCACGATGCCGCTGAAATGATCGAGATCGGGATCGACGTTGAGCGACAGGCCGTGGAAGGTCACCCATTTGCGCAGCCGGATGCCGAGGGCGGCAATCTTGTCTTCAGCCATCGTGCCGTCTGACAGCAACGGCTTTTCCGGGCGGCGAACCCAGACGCCGACACGATCCTCGCGGCGCTCGCCGCGCACGTTCATCATGTCGAGCGTACGGATGACGACCTCCTCGAGCGCGGCGACAAAGGCGCGTACATCCTGGCGCCTGCGCTTCAGGTCGAGCATGACATAGGCGACGCGCTGACCGGGTCCGTGATAGGTATATTCACCGCCGCGTCCCGTCGCAAAGACCGGAAAGCGATCCGGCTGGACGAGGTCGCCCGCATTGGCGCTGGTGCCGGCAGTATAGAGCGGCGGATGTTCCACGAGCCAGACAAGCTCGTCGCCGCCTTCTCCGATCGCCGCCACCTCGCGCTCCATCGTCTCCACCGCCGCCTCATAGGCAACGAGTCCATCGGCGATGCGCCAGCGCACCGGGCGGGTGCCGAGTTTCGGGAGCATGGAGAATTCGAGATCGGTGCGAAGCATGGCCATTCCTTGCCGCCTGTCCCAAATGCCTGACGAAACAGGGGCGGCAGGAGACCTATATGGACCCGTTTTCGGGCCAATTCAAATGCCGTGAAAGGTTTTCAAAAAAACTGTCATATCGCCCTTGTGTACCCCAAATGCTTTTGCTACATGCTGCCCCGCCGAAGCAAATCGGCACCTACCACGATGCGGTCGTGGCGGAATTGGTAGACGCGCAGCGTTGAGGTCGCTGTGGGGCAACCCGTGGAAGTTCGAGTCTTCTCGACCGCACCATCCCTATCAGGGAAACGTTCGCCGAGCGATAATTTCGGCATCCCTTGATCAGCCCGTGGCTATGATCGCTGCCGTTTCTGCAAAGGATCGGCAAAGCATAAGGGCATTGAGCAAACCATGCGAAAAACGATTCGGCTCTTCGGGCGACTCGCTCGAACTGCGAGATGTTGGGCGGTGGTTTAACCTATTATTAGTTTCGACGAATACATAAGACGCTACAATTTCATATCTGCGGAAGTCTTGGGGATGATGGAAAAGAAAGAGGCGGCAGGCTGGTCATTCCTCGATACATATTTCGTCCTCGACATTATCGAGAAGGTGCTCCTGGGCTATCTCTTCGTTGCGATCGTTATGCGTGTCATGCCCCAGATGCAGGACAATCGGGCGATCATTGACTGTTTGTTGCTGATTTCGGAAGGAGCCGCCGCCTTTCTGATCCTGACGCGCCGGCCGACTCGGAACGCATCTTTGCGCCTCTTCGACTGGTCGGTCACCGCGATCGGGACGCTCTTCCCGCTGCTGGTCAGGCCTTCGGCAGCGGTGCCGTTCGCACCGCTCTGGTTCTGTTTTCTGGCAATGTTGCTGGGTTTCCTGCTGCAGATATCGGCAAAGCTGGTATTGCGGCGAAGCTTCGGCCTGGTGCCGGCAAATCGCGGCGTGAAAATCGGCGGGCCCTACAGGTTGATCCGCCATCCGATGTACGCAGGTTATCTGCTGACGCATGTCGGCTTCTTCCTGGCCCATCCGAGCTTTTGGAATTTTGTCATTTATGCCACGGCACTTGCCGCACAGTGTCTACGCCTTCTTGCGGAAGAGCGCCTGCTCAGGGAGGATCCTGTTTACGCGGCCTTCATGGCTACGACCCGTTACCGGCTCGTTCCATTGGTGTTCTGAAGCCAGCCAGATCCCTGTTTAGAATGAAGGGGCCGATTCTCCGGCCCCTTATTTATCGGATCAATGCGTTGCGCGGCAGGCTTCTGTGCGCGAGGCGCCGCTGTCGGCACCTTTCGTATGGGAGCCGCTCGGGCCGACCATGCTATGGCACGGGGGGAGGGGCTTGATGCTTGCGGTCGCGGTCCTGTCGATCGCCGGTTTCGTCATGGCAACCGGGGCGAAGCCGTCGCTGTCATTGGTGTAATCGCTGGAATAGGCCGGAGCCTTGTGGTTGTTACTATAGTGCACGGGGGCAGGCGGCGCCATCTTGGAGGGCGCAAAGCCATCACTGTCGTTGGTATAATCATCGGAATAAGTCGGCTGAGCGAAGGCAGAGCCTGCAAGGCTGACGGCAAACAGGGATGCGGCGAGGGCAAATTTGATGCGCATGGTTCTTCTCCTCAATCTGTTGTTGCATTGAACAACATAAACCATCCCCGGCGGAGAAGATTTCGCGCGTCAATTGCGGCAATATTGTGAACTGAAGCCGGTCGCTTCATTGCCTTTTGTTCAAATGAAATCACGGTGTTGTTAACGAATTTGACGTTTCCGTTACGGCAGTCGCCGAACAAAATAGACTGCAAGCTACTTGCTCCTGCTACAATCGGAAATTGTTAACTTTTGGTAATGTCCGGAACGAATAGGAGGCGGTGCGCCGCCTCCTGGCGGGTCGCCGCCTCCTGGCGGGTCGTTGATGCGGGTCTTTTCAGTCTTCGTTCGGGATATGCGCGTCAACCCCGGTCAGCTGCAGCTTGTTGCGGACATGGTGAACGCCGTCGACCGAGAGCGCGCCGAGCTCGACCTTGCGGGCAATGCCGATGGTCTCGACCGAGCCTTCGAGGGTGATGACATGACCGTCGGCATGAACCTCGATACTGTTGATATCGACTTCGGGAATGTTTTCGAGAGCGTCGTTCACCCGCGCCTCGAGCTCGTCGCTTTCGTCGCGATCGATCATACCGGCGCGTAACGAATCCTTGAGGCGTTTCTCGTTGCCGTCTTGGTCTGTGCCATCGACTCGGAAACCTGGGTTGGGATCGCTGTCGAAATTTGCGGCAGTCTCGCCATACGGACGGTTTGCCGGGTCGCTGCCAGGGGTGCCATCGGCATAGGGCCAGCCGTCATCGAGATTGCGTTCTTCGAGGTCGCGATAATCTTCTTCACGGGAAAGCTCGGGGGCCTCGCGTGAAATCGGGGTCTTGTCACCGATCCTTGCCATTATAGTCGCTCCTAGTTTCTCTCGGGACAACGCCGACAGAGGCGAATGGTTCGGTATGGCGGGCGTTTTGTCAGTCTTGGGTTTTCTCCCATTTTTTGACGAGGCGTTCGCGTTTCAGCCGCGAAAGCCGCTGCAGCCAGAAGATGCCGTCGAGCTGGTCCACCTCGTGTTGGACACAGATGGCGAGGAAACCTTCGGCGGCCTCCTCATGCAAGATGCCGCCGGCATCCTGATAGCGAAAGCGGATCGCCCGTGGGCGTGTGACCTCTTCGATCGCGCCGGGCATGGAGACGCTGCCCTCGGCATGGTTCATCGTCTCCTGCGACCTCCAGATAATCTGCGGATTGACGTAGAGGCGCACGCCGTCGGCCCGATCGAGCTCTAGCACCGTCACGCGGAGGAAGACGCCGATATGGGCGGCGGTGATGCCGATGCCGGGGGCTGCGCGCATGGTCGCCAGCAGGTCGTCGGCAAGCGCGGGCAGCGACGCATCGAAGGCAGTCACCGGTTTGCAGAGGGTCTGTAGGCCCGGATGCGGATAGCGCAGGATCGGACGGATGGGCATGAAGCGGGCTCCCCTCTCTTTGAGCGGCGGGAAACTATCGCCGGCCGCAGACATTGTCATCACGAAGCACGGTTGGCGCTTTACGACAAGGATGCTTTGAGCTAGCAGGGGCCAAGAATTCCGACCGCGGGAGCCTCGCGCGGGATTCGCTTATCCGCTTGTTGACAATGTGTTTTCGGCCGACATTTGCGAATGCTGTGCGGCAGTCGTTGAAATTCGAACCAGGTGCGAGGGCGGCAGATGACGACGACCGACACGGAAGACCGCATTCGCCGGCGCGATGACGAGGAAGCGGATATCTACGACGAGGACGGCAATGTCCGCGGCGATTTCCTGGCGCTCGTCGGTGCGGCGATCGCCGATCGCGACACGCTGTTCCTGCGCGGGAATGTCGCCCGCCTGCATGAATCCGAGATAGGCGACCTGCTCGAATCGATCCAGCCGGATCAGCGCCTGGCGCTGGTGCGGCTGCTCGGCGAAGATTTCGACATGACGGCGCTGACCGAGGTCGACGAGGCAATTCGCCGCGAAATCGTCGACCAGATGCCGAACGAGCAGATCGCGGCCGCCATCGGCGAGCTCGACTCGGACGATGCTGTTTACATTCTCGAAGACCTCGACAAGGAGGACCGGGAAGAAATCCTCGCCCAGATGCCGTTTACCGAGCGGGTGCGGCTGCGCCGGGCGCTCGACTATCCGGAAAGCTCGGCCGGACGCCGCATGCAGACCGAGTTCGTCGCCGTGCCGCCATTCTGGACGGTGGGCCAGACGATCGACTATATGCGCGACGAGGAGGATCTGCCCTATTCCTTCTCACAGATCTTCGTCATCGATCCGACCTTCAAGCTGCTTGGCGCCGTCGATCTCGATCAGATCCTGCGCACCAAGCGGCAGACGAAGATCGAGCAGATCATGCGGGAAACCAATCATCCGGTTCCCGCCGAGATGGACCAGGAGGAGGCCGCCCAGCTCTTCGAACAGTACGACCTTCTGTCTGCTGCCGTCGTTGACGAGAACGGCCGGCTGGTTGGCGTGCTGACCATCGACGACGTCGTCGACGTCATCCACGAAGAGGCGGACGAGGACATCAAGCGCCTCGGCGGCGTCGGCGACGAAGAACTGTCGGACAACGTGATCTCGACGGCGCGCTCGCGTTTCCTCTGGCTTCTGATCAATCTCGGCACGGCGATGCTGTCGGCGAGCGTCATCGGCCTGTTCGACGCCTCGATCGAGAAAATGATCGCGCTTGCGGTGCTGATGCCGATCGTCGCCTCGATGGGCGGCAATGCCGGCACGCAGACGATGACGGTGACGGTGCGCGCGCTCGCCACTCGCGATCTCGACATTTACAATGCCGGCCGCATCATCCGCAGGGAGGCCGGCGTCGGCCTTCTCAACGGCGCTGTCTTTGCGACGATCATGGGCGCGATCGCCGGCATCTGGTTTCATGACTATCAGCTTGGCGGGGTGATCGCGGCGGCGATGATCATCAATTTGATGGCGGCCGCGCTTGCCGGCATTCTGCTGCCGCTACTGCTCGACAAGGTGGGTGCCGACCCGGCGATCGCCTCGTCGGTGTTCGTCACGACGGTGACCGACTGCACCGGATTCTTCGCCTTTCTCGGCATTGCCACCTGGTGGTTCGGCATCTGACGGTTCGCCGAAATTGACTATTACGTAAAAGTCAATATTATTGCCGGTTCGAGGACGGGGAACACATGCCGGTGAACAAATATTATAGCATAACGGAGCTGACGCGCGAATTTGGAGTATCGACGCGCACGCTCCGCTTCTACGAAGACGAGGGACTGATCCATCCGGAGCGGCGAGGGCGCACGCGCCTCTTCCGGCCGGCGGACCGACGGCTCATTGGAGAAATCCTGCGCGGGCGGCGGATCGGTTTCACCATCGCGGAAATCCGCGAGATCATCCAGGTCTACAAGGAGCCGCCGGGCGAGCTCGGCCAGCTGAAACTTCTGATGAAGCGCGTCGACGAGAAGCGTGAGGACCTGCGCCAGAAGCGCAAGGACATAGACGATACGCTGACGGAACTCGATAATATCGAAGAGGCCTGCCTCGGCCGCCTTGCCGAAATCGGCGTTACCACCTGAGACTTGCCGCAGGGTGGCGCCGAACCCTTATTGCGCCTCGGCGCTGCATTCGCCGGCGATCGTCTGGACTCGCTCATCGCTCTGCAGATCGATCTTGCCCGCCTGCAGCGGTGTCAGCAGCGCCTGAGCCTGCAATCTGTCGAGCGTGCACTGGCAGAAGCTGCGGCAGAGGGCTTCGCCTTGCTGCAGGACGCAAGCGGAGTTGCATTGCCTAAGGTAAGTTTCGACCGGATCCGGCTGCGGCGGCGGGACGACAAGGGAAAGTCCGTAAGCGATCGCGATCAGCACCGGCTGATGAACGAGGTAGAAGGCAAGGCTGTGGCGGCCAAGCTTCGCCGGCCACCAGGAGCCTGTGCCGATGGCCGCGAGCCGATGCGGCAGCCTGGTTCTGATGGCAATAAAGGCGCTGCTCAAGCCCACGAAAAACGGCGTAGCCCAGGGAAACAGCGGCACATAATCGTTAGAGCGTTGCGGCGTTTCGGCAAGCCCGATCCAGGCGAGATATCTCGGATCGAAGAAGGATGAGCGCAGAAGGCCCGGTGTGCCGAAATTATCGAGAATCCAGGCGGCAAGGAGCGCGACTGTGACGAGGAGCGTGAAGGCGAGCGGCAATCTGACAAAAACGACGCCGATGAGCGTGAGCACCGCGATACAATGCAGGATGCCGAAATAGATCCACGTGTCCGGCATCGCGATGCGGGTGGCGATCGAAATGACCGCAGCCGCCGCGGCAATCATGCCGAAACGTTTCCAGAAGGACGGCCAGCGAATTGTTGGCGTGCTGGAGAGCACCAGGCTGATGCCGACGATGAAGAGAAAGGTCGTGGCGATCGCCCGGGCATAGATCTTCAGCCAGCCGGTTTCGGCCGTGCCCGGCGCCAGATAGGCCATGAACTCCATGTCCCAGGTGAAATGGTAGCTCGCCATAGCAATCAATGCGACGCCGCGCGCCGTATCCAATAGGCCGATGCGCGGCGGTCTTGCCACCCCGTCGGCCTGCATTGCCGGCATTGTCATCAAAGTCCCCCGGTCAAATCATTTCCGTCGTTCGACGGCGTGTCGCGGCGAATAGCAGAAAGGTGGAGATTTGATGGCGAGCCCGCATCCATGATCGC
Source organism: Rhizobium atlanticum (assembly GCF_030182485.1). Taxonomy (NCBI): domain Bacteria; kingdom Pseudomonadati; phylum Pseudomonadota; class Alphaproteobacteria; order Hyphomicrobiales; family Rhizobiaceae; genus Rhizobium; species Rhizobium atlanticum. Next base: position 63,472 of record NZ_JAQJCJ010000010.1, on the reverse strand, counting down.
CAGCCGCGCCTGCGAAAAGAACTGTCGCCGGGTCAGCACGAAGATGACGGTCGCCGTCGTCAGCATGAAGACGTAAGGATTGATGAACCAGCCGAGATAGCCGATCGACAGGAAGATTGCCCTGAGACCCTCGTTGAAATTGCTGCCGGCGATGACATTCATGCGGATGACGCGCTCGGCGGCCCGCTCGGCGGCGATGATGTCGCTCTCGGCTTCGCGCATCATCGGGATGGACCCGAAGAGGATGGTGCAGTAATTGAACAGCCGATAGGACCAGCCGAACTTGAAGAAGGCATAGCCGAAAAGCGCCGCCAGGCCACCGACCTTCATCTCGAAGGCGGCGTGGCCGCCATGGAGCACGAAGGGCAGGTCGGCAAAGACGGCGTCGACCTTCTCCGTTGCGCCGAGCAGCGCGAAGCAGCTGCCCATCGCGAAAATCGAGGTTGAGGCGAAAAAGGCCGTGCCGTTCTGCAGTCCGGCCATGATCTGCGTGTCGATCATTTTCAGGTCGCGGCGCAGCGAATTATAGATCCACTCCCGCCGCCGTTCGGTCATCGCGTGGGTCAGGCTGGTGCGGCCGAAGAAGGTGCGGCCCTTCAACAGCCAGGAATAACCCACCCAGACACAGGCAAAGAAGGCCAGAGCGATATAATCCGCCGTCGTCATCAACGATTCAGTCTCCGCATGAATGCGGCCACCTTACATATGCGCCGCGATGCTGCAATGACCGGCAGGGCGTGCCCGGAACGATATAGCGCTATGAAAAGCGATTCCGATTTTCCGAGCGCTGCGTTAGTGTGAAATGTCGCACCGACTCCATGCGATGTCGGTTCGCCGCTGGGATCCGAAACCGGCGGGGTTTAAATTCGCATTCCAGTGTTCAGAAGGCGCATCCATGTTTTTATCGGTATTCGACGTGTTCAAGATCGGTGTCGGACCGTCGAGCTCGCACACGATGGGGCCGATGTCGGCCGCCAATCGTTTTCTCGACCTGATCCTGTCGAACGAATGGCCGCGCCCGTCATCGGGCGCTCAGGTCGTCGCGATCAAGGTCAGCCTGCATGGCTCGCTCGCCCATACCGGGATCGGTCATGGCACGGGCAGGGCTGTCATTCTCGGACTGATGGGCGAAGCGCCCGACAGGGTCGATCCCGACAGGATGGACGGCATCATCGATACCGTGGAGCGCACCGGCCGCATCACGCCTGCGGGCCATCCGGCCTACCAATTTCAGCCGAAGACCGATCTGATCTTCGACAAGAAACAGCCGCTGCCAGGTCATGCCAACGGCATGATCTTTTCCGCATTTGACAAGGACGGCCGGCTGCTCCTCAAGCGCATCTATTACTCGGTCGGCGGCGGCTTCGTCGTTACCGACACCGAGCTGGAGCAGATGCGGGCGAAAAAGAATGCGACGGGCGGCGTGCGCGTGCCATATCCCTTCTCGACCGCCAAGCAGATGCTGGAGATGGCGGAGCGCTCGGGGCTTTCGATCGCGCAGATGAAGCGGGCGAATGAGGAGAGTCAGCGCAGCCGTGAAGAGCTCGATCAGGGGCTCGACCGCATCTGGGAAGCAATGCGTTCCTGCATCGAGCGCGGCCTCAAGGTCGAAGGTGTCATGCCCGGCGGCCTCAACGTCAAGCGCCGTGCCCGCCGCATCCACGATAAGCTGCAGGAGGAATGGCGCAGCAACCGCGTCAATCCGCTGCTCGCCAATGATTGGCTCAGCGTTTATGCAATGGCCGTCAACGAGGAGAATGCGGCGGGCGGGCGCGTCGTCACCGCGCCGACCAACGGCGCGGCCGGCGTCATTCCGGCAACGATCCGCTACTACGAGCATTTCCACGAGGACTGGGACCAGAACGGCATCCGCGATTACCTGCTGACGGCTGCGGCGATCGGCGGGATCATCAAGCACAATGCCTCGATCTCCGGCGCCGAGGTCGGCTGTCAGGGCGAGGTCGGCTCGGCCGCGGCGATGGCGGCTGCGGGCCTTGCGGCCGTAATGGGCGGTACGCCGGAGCAGATCGAAAATGCCGCCGAGATCGCGCTCGAACATCATCTCGGCATGACCTGCGATCCTGTCGCAGGCCTCGTGCAGGTTCCCTGTATCGAGCGCAACGCGCTTGGCGCCGTCAAGGCCGTCACGGCGGCATCGCTTGCCGTCAAGGGCGACGGCCAGCATTTCGTGCCGCTCGACGCCTGTATCGAGACGATGCGCCAGACCGGCCACGACATGAGCGAGAAATACAAGGAAACTTCGACCGGCGGCCTGGCCGTCAACGTCGTCGAATGCTGAGCGTGCGAACTCCATAGCTTCACACTTGACGCCCGCCGCCAAAAGGATTTCAACGGCGGCATGGCATTGCATCTCATCAAACTCTGTGTCGGCGCCGACTCGATCGACGATCTGCGCGAATGGGTGGCGGAGCGCTCGCTGCGCGCCATAGCCGCCGGGCTCGAACCGCATTCGGTTCACACGACGCGCATGGTGCCCAAACGCATGGAGGAGCTTCTCGACGGCGGCTCGCTCTATTGGGTGATCAAGGGACAGGTGCAGGCGAGGCAGAGGCTGCTCGACATCGAAACGTTCACCGACGATGAAGGAATTTCACGCTGCCGCCTGATGCTCGGCCCGGAGGTCGTCGAAACCGCGGTGCAGCCGAAGCGGCCCTTCCAGGGCTGGCGCTACTATACGCAGGACGACGCGCCGCCCGATCTGACGAGCTTGGGCGCCGGGATCGCCGAAATGCCCGCGGAGCTGCGCCGCGAGCTGACAGAGCTCGGCCTGCTCTAATTTTATCGCCCTAAATGCCGGTTTCGGACAACGGCGTGTGGATTTCAGCGCAGACGCAGTTGCACCGGGGCGCTGCCGTCCGGCGACGTCACATGCAGATGAATTCGGGCTTCCGGCTGCGAATAGCGCCAGGCGCGCGCGCCATGACAAAGCAGCAGATTGATGAGATCCCGGGTCTTGGCAGACTTCGCCCTCGGTCGTTGCAGACCGATTTCGGCAAGTCGCAGAGCCGCTTCGTGCAGCGGATGCAGGGGTGAACGCCCTTTGCCCCCGCCGCGGCGGTCGCCTGGCATTCCCGGAACATTCTCATTGATCGCCATTGTTTTCCCCGTACGCACTACTGATCGAGTTCAAAACCGGTGGCCGGAAACGCAAACACCGATTCCGGCCGTTAGGGATGCCGCCCACCATGTCGCAGGCAGCACCGAATAGCTCATTGTGCGGCTGCCCAGCACTTGATGCCGGCCTTCTTCAAGGCCTTGCAGGCGTTGACCGCATCGCGCTGATCGTCAAAGCCGCCGAAACGGGCGCGGTAGACCTGGTCATTGCCAGCGCCGTAGGCGACGGCGAAGGGCTTTGCCGAGGCCAGCGCCTTGCCGCCCTTGCTCTTGGCGCTCTCCAGGAGGTCCATGGCCATCTGGCGGCTCGGCGAGACGCCGACCTGCACGACCCAGCCCGCAGGCGCGGCGCTTGCCGGGGTGCTGCTGGTCGAAGCGGTCGTGACGTGGTCGACGGCGGCGTCGTCCTGGGCAGCCGGTGCGGCCACCGGAGCCTGCTGCTTGAAGCTCGTGGTCTTGACCCTGGTCGGCGCCGGCATCGTCTGGGCGACCAGCGGGTTGTCGGACTTCGTCGCCGATGTTTCGGTATAGGCAACCTCGGTCTCGGCCACCTCGCGCGCATCCGGCAGCGGACCCTTATGCGGCAGGCTGAGATCGGCTGCAGCGGCAGAAACCGGCGGCTGCGCCGCGGTGATCGTCTTTGCGACCTGCTGGGGGGCAACCTGCTGTGAAGCGACCTGCTGCCGGGCCTTCTGCGACTGAACCGGAGCGGGGGTTTCGATCATTTCAGGGGCGGGGGCTGTCTGGGCCACCAGCGCCGAATTTCCGCCGCGGCTCGACGCCTTCGGCAGGTAGGTGGCGATCAGGTTGCGCATCTGGGCGTCGCGAGCCGACCCGGAAGTGCCGCCGAGCACGACGCTGACGATCGACTTGCCGTCCACTTGCACCGAACTCACAAGGTTGAAGCCGGCGGCGCGGGTATAACCGGTCTTGATGCCGTCGACGCCGCGCACGGAGCCGACCAGCCGGTTGTGGCTGCGGATCGTGCGGGTGCCGAACTTGAAGGCGCGGGTGGAAAAATAGCCGTAATATTGCGGGAAATGCTGGCGAAGGGCGATGCCGAGGCGGGCCTGGTCGCGCGCCGTCGTCATCTGCGCCGTATTCGGCAGGCCGTTGGCGTTTCGATAGGTGGTGCGCGTCATGCCGAGCGCATGCGCCTTGGCGGTCATCATCTGGGCGAAGCGGTCTTCGCTGCCGCCGAGCATCTCGCCAAGCGCGGTTGCCGCATCATTGGCCGACAGAGTGACGAGACCGAGGATACCCTGCTCGACGGTGATTGTGCCGCCGGCGCGCACGCCAAGCTTGGTCGGCGCCTGGGCGGCCGCATGAGCGGAGAAGGGAACCGGTGTATCGAGGCGGATGCGACCCTGTTCCAAGGCCTCGAAGGTCATATAAAGGGTCATCATCTTGGTCAAAGAAGCTGGGTATTGCAGCCGATCGGCATTCTCGCTGTAGAGAACGTTGCCGGTCTTGGCGTCGACCACAATGCCCGCATATTTCGGATTGGCCGCCTCCGCGTCGGCATTGACCGAATCAACCAGGACGACCGTGAGAGCCATCGAAAGGATCGCCAGGAGCTTTGCGAAAAAGCTGCCGGACCGGGACGATGATACGGAGGAGACTGACCTTGACACTATTCCACTCTTCGCTTTGCATTTCAGATATTGGGCAGGAACCGCACACCCCCCGCCGCACAGCTCGTCTTTTGAAATTACCGATTCAGCGTTACCAATCCGTTTATGATGAATCGTTTCATGCCTTCTCCGCCGGCATTTTAGGGACCTGTCACAGATCGGTTCACAAGACGCGGCTCCACAAAGAGGCGGATCGCGGCATCAATATGTTCCCAGTCGGCGAGATGGCTGCTGGAGAAGCGGTAGAGGACGCTGAGATCCTTGCCGACCTTGATGTCGCGTTGACAATCTCCGCTTGCAGCCTTGTCCGGAGTTGAAGGCAAGATGCAGCGCACGACGTAGTCCGGCCCGCCTGTGACCGGTGCCGTGAGCAGCACTTCTCCGCCGTAACCGGCGTCGGCGCGAAGTCGATGGAGTGTCAATCCGTCCCGGAAAGGCTCGGCTGCTCCTTCGATCAGATGCGAATAGATCGGCTCCAGCCGGCCGGACATATCGCGCGACATGGTGCTCTGGGCGATCTGTAGGAAGATGAGGCCGGAGGATTGGCCGATATCGTCGAACCGCAGATGATTGTCCTTGCCGTAACCCTGCATGGAGGGCCAGGCGAGGTAAAGATCGACGCGCTCGGCGACGCCGTCATGCCTCTGGCTCGGGAAGCGGATGGTATTTTCGGGGAATTTCACTGTGTCGCGGCCAATGGTCAGCGTGATTTCAGCCGTGCTGTCGGTGTTGCCGGCAAGGGAGATGTGCCGGCCGAACCAACGGCCGGCGATGCTGATGGCGACGGTCAGGACCGCCAGAAGGGCGATCGCGGTCATCGTGCGCAGGAGAAACCTCCTCGAAAGAAGCGGCTGCTCGTCGGGTGCGCTTTGGGCGGCTTGGCTCATGGCGGTTCTTCGCGTTTCGGTCCGCCGCAGGAAGAACATGAGCCGCCGGTGCCGATGATGAATCTTATCGCGATGATCGAACCGGCAGGGTTAATACTTCGCTAAGATTTCGGGTCGCGGTTGTGCCGGGATGGACCCTGTCCCAAAAAGGAGTGAGCCGTTCCCGGGACAGCGGGAACGGCTCTTGGGCACCGGTCGGGGACGGGATGCGGGGACTGACCGGGCCGAAACCTGTGCCGGCTTTGCCGGCGGGCCGGCTTACCTGACGCTGCCGACCGCGACAGCGCGGCCGTCCTGAAGCTTCGACCAGCGGGCCGGATCGCTTGCGGACTGGCGCTTCAGATAGGTGTATTCGGTGTCCGACCACAGCAGCACCTTGTTGCGCATGTTGTCGAGAATGAAGTCGCCGTGATCGGTGCGGACCGTCAGCACGGCATGGCCTTCGCCGTTCGGCTGCAGCACGACGGTGATCAGCGTGTCGGATGGCGAGAAGCCGTCCTCGATCAACATCTTGCGCTTCAGCAGGGCATAGTCTTCGCAATCGCCCACGGTTGTGGGATAGGCCCAGCGTTCCTCGACACCGTAGATTTGTTCGTCCGTCTCCGGCTGAATCGACGAATTGACGGTGTAGTTGACCTTGAGAATTTCCTTCCAGCGGTCCTCCGTGAGGACGGCCGGCCCGGCATCGCCGCCGGCATAGGCGCATTCCGTCGGATTGGCCTTGCAGAATTCATAATGTCCGATCGGCGGGCTGGCATTGCCTGCCAGTGCCATGCTGGCGGGCGTTGCCTGTCCCGAGCTCGCCATTGCCATCATGATCGCACCGGCCAGCAGGCCGCCTTTCAGGATGTTCGCAGTTGTCATTGCCGTCTCCCCTAAGTTGAGGCGACAATGACACGGACGTTTTTACCTCGCGCAAAATTACGCAATATAATTAAATGCTTAGTTGAATCAAATGCCAATAAAACTTGGCTCGAATGCGAATAAAATTCAGTGCGTATTTGTGGCGAAATCGATTAAAATTGTAATGGACGCGACAAGGACTTCGTCCACGGACAGCCTGCGCAGCCGTCGCGGCGTTAAGAGTTTTCGCTGGGCCGGATAAGTGCCGGCGGCGCTGCGACGGGATGTTTGCGGCGGCGATACCGGTGGAATCGGTCGGTTGGAATGGGCCGAAAGCATAATATCGCTCGGATTCCGGCGTCCGGCACTAAAATTATTTTTTAGAAAGATCGCGAAATCGATCGGTGGCGGCGACGATTGCTGCGCTCATATCGGGGCCTGCGGTGGAATGGGAAGCGTGCGGAAGGATTACGAGTTCGCTTTGTGGCCAGGCGCGGGCCAGTTCCCTGGCGGTGACGAGCGGCGCCACGACGTCGAACCGCCCCTGCAGCAGGATGCCGGGAATGTAGGCAAGCCGCGCGGCGTTCTTCAGGAGCACGCCATCCTCCAGCCAGGCACTGTTGACGAAGTAGTGGGTGATGATGCGGGCGCGTGTCAGCACATAAGCCGGATCGGCCCAGCGGCGCGGCAGTCCTTCCCCGGCGAGCAGGATCGAGGCTGCTTCCCAATCATGCCAGTCTCGCGCCGCCTTGAGACGCGTCTCAGAGTCCGGATCGTTGAGGAGGTGGTGATAGGCGCTGGCCATGTCGTCGTCCAGCCCTGGCGTGCTGGACGGGATTCCCTGACGGAAGCGGTGCCATTCTTCCGGAAAAAGCGGCGCCATGCCGCGGCAAAGCCAGTGGATTTCCGATCGCCGCGTGGTGGTCACGCCCGATATGACAATCGCCCTGACGCACTGTGGATGCGATTCGGCATAGGCGAGCGCCAGCGTCGAGCCCCAGGAGTTACCGAACAGCAGCCAGCTCTCGATGCCTAGGAAGAGCCGCAGCCTTTCGATATCGGCGACGAGATGCCAGGTCGTATTGCAGGAGAGATCGGTTTCGGGATCGGCTGCACTCGGCAGGCTTCGGCCGCAATTGCGCTGGTCGAAAAGGATGATCCGGTAGGCGTCCGGATCGAACTGCCGGCGCGCCGCGGTCGAACAGCCTGAACCCGGCCCGCCGTGCAGGACGAGCGCCGGCCGCCCCATCGGGTTGCCGCAGGCTTCCCAATAGATCAGGTTTCCATCGCCCGTATCGAGTAGGCCGTGATCGTATGGTTCGATTTCCGGATAGAGGGCTAGCATCGGTGCACCTGCGGTCGAGATAGGCTTATCCATCATATCCATGGCGAAGGGAGGACGGATGACAGGACGGGAATTGCCGCCAAAACAATCCTGCCCGATTTCACGCGACCTGCTCCGGGCGAACAATGTCGCAGGTTGTTCCACTCATAACTTTATGTGCTTACTGGTTGGAAGGACTTGCGACAGGATTCGCGCCAATCTTCCAAAGCCGGATTTGCTGCCCGCTTGTAGATCGCTTGCGGGGAGGCTTGTGCGTTTCAACACAACCTGAGCCGGTGCACGACAGACCCGGTGCGGCTCCGATTTGACAAACGCTTTCGGAGCTGTCCGTCATCAATGGACCCGCCACAAAGGCTCGCGGCAGGGCATCGGTTTTTTCAGGCTGTCAGAGGAATTCGCGCAGCGTCTCGCGGGACTGGATCGACAGAAATTCGATCGCCACGCCTTCGACGAAGTGACGCACGACGCGGCCGCGCATGTTGCCGAGGCGCACCGCCGTTCCGATCGAGGGACGCATTTCGACGTCAATGGCGGCGCCGGACAGCGACAGGTCCATGATCCGGCAGGTATAGCGCGTGCCATCCTCGAGCGTGAGTTCGGTCTTCGTATCACGCGGCGTCAGACGGTCGTGGCGACGATCTTCCGGCAGGCCGAGCTCGTGCTTGTTGGCAAGCCAGGTGAGCTGGGCGGCGAGCTTCTCGCGCTTGCGCTCGGTGGCGTTGATCGACATGGTGAATCCGCGGCCGTCGAGTGTCTGGACGTAACCTTCAACCCGCCCGAGATGATCGATATAGGCGACGACGCGTTCGTTGGCGCGCGGCCGGCCGGAGCAGGTGACGTACATGTCGCCGGGCGACATGTCGATCACCATGCATTCGAATTCCTCGTAATTCGCAAGCATCAGCCGGCCCTGCATATTGATCGGCACACGCTGGAAAACGCCTTGTTCAGGGCGCGGCGCAGGTCGTTGCGTCTGAGCTGGCTGGAACGAGTGCATCAAAGGGCTTCTTCATGAAAACTGGAGAGATTAATCCTTACCTCCAATCCATTAACAGAAGGTTGTTTCGACCCATTGTGACATAGCCGAAAACGAGTGCGCGCCGTGTCCCGAAACGAGACGCTTTAACGCGCCTCGGCGCTCAGCAGCTGTGACACCATGCGGCGCATGGCCTGGCCGAATCCGATGCCTTTTGCCGCGACGACCTCGTTGATCGAGCGCAGTTCGGTCGGCGTGGCCTTGCTGAATTTTTCGGACAGCAGACGGCTGCGGTCGAGCGCCAGGAATTCCAGCGGCACGATCTCCAGCCAGCTCGCAGCCGCTGTCGGAGCGATCGCGCCGAGCAGCCGGTCGCAGGCGCCGTTAGACGAGCGCAGCGGCATCATGATGATCTCGAAGGAGGCCTGATGACCGACGGTGCTGTAGCCGGTGGTGTTGAACAGGGCCGGCATGGCATGGTCCATGACGCCCATCGCCGTGCGTTCGATGTCCGCATGCTGGCCATGCGCCCAGAGGGATGAAAAATGTTCACCGCGCAGGTCGCGCCCGAAGAAATCGCAGATGCGGGTGCCGGCGAGCCGGAAAACGATGTCTCCGTCGTCGCGCGTCTCAAGGATAAAGAGACTTTGCAGAAGATGGGGAACGGCAGAGGGTTCAACCTGTGATTTCAGCGGCGCATCGGCAGCGCCACGGATACGGTTCCAGTAGTCAAAAATTTCGATGGTCGTTTGCACACGCATTTCACACCAACCTGTCCCATTCCGGAGCATTTTCGGGCAGTCATTGCCCGTACAGCTTCTACCTTGCGGATTTCATGCCAGATCCGGGCCGTTAAGGTTAAGAAAGGGTTTCGGTTGAGGCGCGGTGTCTATCGTGACAATGTCCAGCCATCGCTCCGACTTTCGGAGTTCAGCACAATCTGCCGATCCGGGGTCTTTCCAGGAATTCGGGTTACGCCGCCCGGCACTACGGGCGGCTTTTTTTTTGGTCATGCCTCCTGTATGGCTGAGGCCTCAACGAGGCGATAAAGATGAACGAGCAGACGGGCGCGCCAGACAAGGCGCCCGAACCTTCCGAGGCCGAGCCGCCGGCGCGGCCCCCGCGCGTACCGGTCTTCAACCTTCCGCCGGCGCTGCTCTTCAGCCTATGCCTGCTTATCCTCATCTATGCAGTGCAGGCGCTCGTTCTATCGGACGATGCGGCGGGCTGGCTGCTGTTTACCTTCGGTTTCGTCCCCGCTCGCTACGTGATTCCGCTATCGCAGCAGGGGCTGGAGCTGTTCTGGACGCCCGTTACCTATTCGCTGCTGCACGGCAGCACCCAGCATATCCTCTTCAACGCCTTCTGGCTGATGGCCTTCGGCGCACCGGTCGTGCGCCGCATCGGGACGTTACGCTTCCTGTTCTTCTGGATCTTGTCCGCCGCCGCTTCCGCCGCCCTGCACGCGATCCTGAATTGGGGAGACGTATCGCTGCTGATCGGCGCGTCGGGCGTCATTTCCGGGCTGATGGGGGCCGCCTGCCGATTCGCCTTTCCGGCCGATCGGCGACCGATGCCGGTTGCGCATCTCAACGCCCGGCTTTCTGTCGTCGACGCCCTGAAGAGCCGGACCGTCGTCATTTTCATTCTTCTCTGGCTGGTCGGTAACGCCCTGATCGCCGTCGGCATTCCGCTCGTCGGCGACAGCGACCAGGAGATCGCCTGGGATGCGCATATTGGCGGCTTCGTCTTCGGCTTCCTCTTGTTTTCACTGTTCGACCGGGCGCCACGGCCGCCTGCAGAACCGAAGGGAGCGGAGAAGGATATGTTGCAATCCTGAGCGGGGCAGTGCACGATCGAACGATCCGCGATTGGGGGGAGAAGCCGTCGCGGATGCCTGTGACACATGTCACAGGCTCGACAAAGGAGGTTCGAATGACCAGTTCAGTCAAAGCAATCCTCGACCTGAAGGGCAGGGACGTCGTCACCGCCGGGCCGAACACCACCGTCGCCGAGGCAGCCGCGATTCTGAGCAAGAAGAAGATCGGCGCCATCGTTGTCGTCGGCATGGAGAACCGGATTTCCGGCATGTTCACCGAGCGCGATCTCGTGCATGCCATCGCCAAACACGGCAAGGGGAGTCTCGATCAGCCGCTCTCGCAGGTGATGACTTCAAAAGTCTACCGTTGCCACGAGGAGACGACCGTCAACGAGCTGATGGAACTGATGACCAGCCGTCGCTTCCGCCACGTACCGGTGGAAAGCAACGGCAAGCTTGCCGGCATCATCTCGATCGGCGACGTGGTAAAATCCCGGATCGCCGAAGTCGAGCGCGAAGCCGAGGACATCAAGGCCTATATTGCCGGCTGAGGGTCCGGCTATTCGTTCAAACGTGCTGTCGCTCCTGTCGGGGGCGACGCGTCACGGAGCGCTGGCGTAGACTTCCTGCATGCGCTTGATCTCGGGAAGCCTGGCCCTGGCTTCCTCGTAGCCCCGCTCGATGGCCTCACCGGCGCGGTGGAATTCCGAGAGGCCGATATAGCTCAGGCGCGGCTGCAGCGAAATGTCGGGCGGATCGCCGGCAAGGCGAGCGCGGGCAATTCTGTCCTGGATAATGTTGAAGGCCTGCACCATGACTCCGGTCATGCCGAGGCGGGCATAGGGCGCCTCTTCCTGTTTCTGCACTTCCTGCTGCGAGAGGCTGGCATTGTGCCGGACGACGGCCGAGCGGCCGTAGAGATCGTAATTGAGATTGACGGCGACGACCAGCGGCTGCTCATAGGCGCGGCAGACGGAGACGGGAACCGGATTCACCAGCGCGCCGTCGACCAGCGTGCGGTGATTGCTGCGGACCGGCTCGAAGATGCCGGGTAGCGCATAGGAGGCGCGCAGCGCCGTGATCAGCGAACCATTGGCGATCCAGACCTCATGGCCGGTATTGACCTCGGCCGCGACTGCGACGAACGGCCGGTCCAAATCCTCGACGTTCAGGCCCTCGAGATGCTCCTGCATGCGTTTGGTCAGCCGCATGCCGCCGAACAACCCGCTGCCGCCGATCGTCAGATCGAGCAGACTGGCGATGCGGCGCATGGTCAGCGAGCGCGCGAAGCTTTCGAGTTCATCGAGTTTGCCGGCGAGATAGCAGCCGCCGACCAGCGCGCCGATCGATGTGCCGGCGATCATGCCGATCTCGATCTTTGCTTCGTCCAAAGCACGCAAGACGCCGATATGGGCCCAGCCGCGGGCCGCGCCGCCGCCAAGAGCGAGCGCGATCTTGATCCTGGTGACAGGCGCGGGCGCAGGGATTGTCTCGAGTATCGTCGCCATGCCAGAACCGGAACCTTCGCCTTCAGCGCTTTGACGGTGCAGACTCCAGTTCAGCATTGCGCTCTCCCCTCCAGTAGAACACGTAAGTCTTGATAGTGTGCCCGATCGGTTGCCAAATGGTATATAGAACTGGTTTCTGGCACAATAAGGGGCAAATGCGAGTATAGTTCAGTCTATTTTCCGTAGACGTCCTGCGGATCGAAATGACGCTCGTCATCGACGATGTCGAGCATCGGCTTTCCGTCGCGCAGCGTCACCGTTCGATAGAAGCAGGAACGGCGGCCGGTGTGACAGGTCGCGTCATGGCCGGCGACCTCGACCTTCAGCCATATGGCATCCTGATCGCAATCGGTGCGAATTTCCTTCACCGTCTGAAGATTGCCCGAGGTCTCGCCCTTTTTCCAGATCTTGCCGCGCGACCGGCTGAAATAATGGGCCGTGCCCGTCTGGATGGTCAACGCCAAGGCCTGGGCATTCATATGCGCGACCATCAGCAGTTCGCCATCGCCGGCGTCGGTGACGATCGCAGTGATCAGGCCACGGTCATCGAAACGCGGCGTGAAATCGCCGGCGTCTTCCAACGCCGACTTGTCCTCGGATGGTTGATTGAAGATCAGTTGACTCATTGCGGCCCTCCCGAGGGAGCCGGTATCAGCGGCTCCGCACCATGCTCATGAAACGGGCCTGATCGGCCGGCTCGGTCTTGAACGTTCCGGTAAACGTCGTGGTCAAGGTGGTCGAACCCTGCTTCTGAACGCCACGCATCGCCATGCACATATGTTCGGCCTCGATGAGTACGGCAACACCGCGCGGGTTAAGTGTATCGTCAATGGCCCGGGCGATCTGCGCGGTCATCGTTTCCTGGGTCTGCAGGCGCCGCCCATAGATCTCGACGACACGGGCAATCTTCGACAGGCCGAGCACGCGGCCATCAGGCATGTAGGCGACATGCGCCTTGCCGATGATCGGAACCATATGGTGTTCGCAATGCGAGTAGAACGGAATGTCCTTGACGAGGACCATGTCATCGTAACCGGCGACCTCCTCGAAGGTTCGGCCGAGCACGTCTTCCGGCGCCATGTCGTAACCGGCGAAAAGCTCGCGGTATGCTTTGGCGACACGAGCCGGCGTCTCGATGAGGCCTTCGCGCGTCGGATCGTCACCGGCCCAGCGCAACAGAACGCGAACGGCTTCTTCCGCTTCCTGCTGGGAGGGGCGGTCCGATTCACGGTTCGGCTGCGGAAAGTTCTTTACGATGGCGTCCATGATCAATGGTCTCCTGGCCCGCATCGCGGACCCATCTGTCGGAATCGCCACTGGTCAGTCCCATGCGGGAATTCATGCACCTTTGGCAGGCTCCGGGGCTTTCAGGGCTGATTTCAAGCGCCCATCCGGCACGGTTTCCCAATCAAACTTACACAAGGCCATTGCATTTTCATGGCCTTGGAACGACATACATATAGGAAGACGGCCATTATATGTAAGTATCCTCGGATGACACGGTGTGTTTTTTGTTTCAACGACAATGACAGCCCTATTTAGGCCGATCCGCAGCGATTTTGGAGCGGAAATCCAGCATGGACGACATCTACAACAGCAAAATCCTCGAATTCGCCGGCAATATTCCGTTGACCGGGATGCTTGATGATGCCGATGCGACCGCCCAGGCGCATTCCAGGCTTTGCGGCTCCAAGGTGCGGATCTGGCTGAAGATGGATGGCGATGTCGTGACGGGTTTTTCCCATGACGTGAAGGCCTGCGCGCTCGGCCAGGCCTCGTCCTCGATCATGGCCCGCCATGTCGTCGGCGCGACATCGGGCGAATTGCGGCAGGCGCGACTGGACATGCTCGCTATGCTGAAGGCGGACGGGGCAGGGCCCGGCGGACGGTTCGAAGACATGCGCTATCTCCTGCCCGTGCGGGACTACAAGGCTCGTCACGCTTCCACGATGCTGACCTTCGACGCCGTCGTCGATGCGATCGGGCAGATCGAGGCGAAACGGGCGGAAGTTGTCGAGGCGTAACCGAAATGTGCGAGTCTTGCGTCCGGCATGCTGACGATGAGGACGATGGCGGCGCGGCCGCATCGAGACGCGCGCACGCGAGAACTGCGCACTACTCCCGCAATTATAGCGGACCGTTTCGCAAGACCCCGGACCGCCTGCTCGGCATGGGGTTTATCCGCCTCTATCAGCTGACTCTTTCCGGCTTTGTCGGCAATGCCTGCCGCCATGTCCCGACCTGCTCGGAATATGGTTACGAGTCGATCGCCCGCCACGGCTTATGGGCCGGCGGCTGGATGACGCTGTTTCGAGTGGGCCGTTGCGGCCCGGGCGGCACAAGCGGCCTCGATCCGGTTCCGGAAGTGCTCGGAGACGGCTTCCGCTGGTGGACACCGTGGCGGTATCTCTCGCCCGGACGCAAAAGAGGGTGAGGATGATGACGATGCCCGGCGAGTACAGGCGTGCATCCTCAGATTTCGACGCCTACCTTGACGACGTCCGCACCGATACGCTGATCGACAGCCGAAATGCGATCTATACGATGACCCAGGGTGTCCAGACGTTTCGCCGACGGCTTGATATCGAGGAGGCGATCCGCTTTGCCAAGCTGCTGCCGCCGGTGCTGCGGGCGATTTTCGTCGCCGACTGGGATCCCGATGAGGTCCAACGTCCCTTCGAGGATCGCAGGACGATGACTCGCGAAGTTCAGTCACTGCGGAGTGACCACAATTTCTCGCCCGACACCGCCATTCGCGACGTGGCGGCGGCCGTGCGGAAACGAGTCGACGAAACGGCAGTCGACAGGGTGCTACAGACCTTGCCAGAAGGAGCAGCGGAGTTCTGGCGGCCATGAGCACGTTCATCGCCCTGCTGCACAGCATCGTCCTGGCGCCAGGTCGCCGGGTGATCATGGAAGAGTTGCGCGCGCTTGCCAGAGAGCTCGGCTATCGCGAGCCGCGCACTCTGGTTTCAACAGGCAATCTCGTTTTCGAAGCCGACGACATGCGTCCGCATGAAATCGAGGTTGCGCTGGAAGAGGCCTTTGAAGAAAAGTTCGGCAAACATGTCGATATCATCGTGCGCAGCGACTGCACCTGGATGGCGCTCTGCGGCACCAACCCCTTCAGGGACGGCAGCGGCGACCAAGTGATCGTCCGGGTGATGCGCCTGCCGATCGATCCTGAGAAGGTGGAGGCGCTGAAGCCGCTGATGGCGGAAGGGCAACGCATCGCCGTCGTCGGCGGCGACCTCTGGATCGATTTCGCCGGCAAACCGAGCCAGTCAAAACTGCTTTCGGCGCTGACGACCAAGCGGCTTGGCGTCGGAACGATGCGCAACTGGAACACCGTTTGCGGTCTTGCGCAAATGATCATGTGAGCCGGTTGCTTCTTTACTCCCGAGCGAAACCTGAGTATCAGGCGGCAGCGCCTCCCGCTTGGGTGTCGCGTCATTTCAACCACCCGCATTCGTTGGCGGGACTGGACAAGGAGAATTTCGATGTCCCAATCCGTTTCCCTGACATTTCCCGATGGCTCCGTGCGCAGCTTCCCGGCTGGCGCAACCGGCAGGGATGTCGCCGAATCCATTTCCAAGTCGCTTGCGAAGAGCGCCGTCGCCATTGCGATCGACGGCGCCGTGCGCGACCTTTCCGATGCCGTGACCGACGGCAGGATCGAAATCATCACCCGCAAGGACCCCCGCGCGCTGGAGCTCATCCGCCATGACGCCGCGCATGTGATGGCCGAAGCGGTGCAGGAACTTTGGCCCGGCACTCAGGTTACGATCGGCCCGGTCATCGAGAACGGCTTCTATTACGACTTTGCCAAGAACGAGCCCTTCACGCCCGACGATCTGCCGAAGATCGAAAAGAAGATGAAGGAAATCATCGCCCGCAACGCGCCGTTCACCAAGCAGATCTGGTCGCGCGAAAAGGCCAAGGAAGTCTTCGCCGCCAAGGGCGAACAGTACAAGGTCGAGCTTGTCGATGCGATCCCGGAAGGGCAGGATCTGAAGATCTATCATCAGGGCGACTGGTTTGATCTCTGCCGCGGCCCGCATATGGCCTCCACCGGCCAGGTCGGCACGGCCTTCAAGCTGATGAAGGTTGCCGGCGCCTATTGGCGCGGCGACAGCAACAACGCCATGCTGTCGCGCATCTACGGTACGGCATGGGCCGACCAGGCCGATCTCGACAATTACCTGCATATGCTGGCGGAAGCCGAAAAGCGCGATCACCGCAAGCTTGGCCGCGAAATGGACCTGTTCCACTTCCAGGAAGAGGGCCCGGGTGTCGTCTTTTGGCACGGTAAGGGCTGGCGTATCTTCCAGACGCTCGTCGCCTATATGCGCCGTCGGCTTGCCGTCGATTATGAAGAAGTCAACGCGCCACAGGTGCTCGATACGTCGCTCTGGGAAACCTCCGGTCACTGGGGCTGGTATCAGGAAAACATGTTCGGCGTAAAATCGGCGCATGCGATGACGCATCCCGACGACAAGGAAGCGGATAATCGCGTCTTCGCGCTGAAGCCGATGAACTGCCCCGGCCACGTGCAGATCTTCAAGCATGGCCTGAAGTCCTATCGCGAGCTGCCGATCCGTCTGGCGGAATTCGGGCTGGTGCATCGCTACGAGCCTTCGGGCGCGCTGCATGGATTGATGCGCGTGCGCGGCTTCACCCAGGACGATGCGCATATCTTCTGCACCGACGAGCAGATGGCCGCCGAATGCCTGAAGATCAACGACCTGATCCTGTCGGTCTATGAAGACTTCGGATTCAAGGAAATCGTCGTCAAGCTTTCCACCCGTCCGGAAAAGCGCGTCGGCTCCGACGCCCTCTGGGATCGCGCCGAAGCCGTCATGACCGATGTGCTGAAGACGATCGAGGCTCAGTCAGAGGGCCGCATCAAGACCGGCATCCTGCCGGGCGAGGGCGCCTTCTACGGTCCGAAGTTCGAATATACGTTGAAGGATGCGATCGGCCGCGAATGGCAATGCGGCACGACGCAGGTCGACTTCAACCTGCCGGAACGCTTCGGCGCCTTCTACATCGACAGCAACTCCGAAAAGACGCAGCCGGTGATGATCCATCGCGCCATCTGCGGCTCGATGGAACGCTTTCTCGGCATCCTGATCGAGAACTTCGCCGGCCATATGCCGCTCTGGGTGTCGCCGCTGCAGGTGGTGGTTGCAACGATCACATCGGAGGCTGATGCCTACGGGCATGAAGTGGCCGAGGCGCTGCGCGAGGCCGGTCTCAACGTCGAGACCGACTTCCGCAACGAGAAGATCAACTACAAGATCCGCGAGCATTCCGTCACCAAGGTTCCTGTCATCATCGTCTGCGGCAGGAAGGAAGCCGAGGAGCGCACGGTCAACATCCGCCGCCTCGGCAGCCAGGACCAGGTTTCGATGGAGCTTGACGCCGCCGTCGAGAGCCTCACCCTCGAGGCCACGCCGCCCGACATCCGTCGCAAGGCCGACGCAAAGAAAGCCAAGGCGGCGTGAAAATAGGGGGAATACGACAGCGCCGGCTTCGGCGCTGTCGGAAATTTCTTTCGCGAAGGGCAGCCGCCCGTGCGCCTCCTGTCTGCACTTCCAGATCTTCCTGTCAATGAATGAAATCCGCGCCTAGCGCATCGGACGATGCGTAGATGCAAAATGATAGCGTCCTTTGCGCGTCTGATCAGACGCGCGGCGCTGCAGAGCGCCGGCCGATCGGCTTGATCGCTGGCACGCCGCAGAAGCGTGCCTGGTAGAATCAATCCAGGCTGGCGCCGTCGCCGCCGCCCTGCGGCACGAGCTGTTCGTAGGAGGGCAGAGGCTCCTCCGGAGCCGACTGGACACCCGGAGGCGGCGGCGTGCCGGCCGGCGCCTGCTGCACCGTACGGGCCGCCGGGCTCTCGGGCTGCTGCGGCTCCTGGTCCTTCATCAGAACCTCTACATCGGTATTCCGGCCGGCAACCACTGTAAAATCGCGCTGATAGATCTTGTCCTTGTTGCGGGCGATGGCAGAATATTCGCCTTCGGCAAGGACCATGGTCGGAAAGGCGCTGACGCTTTCGCCGACACTGTCGCCGGCGGCAGTCAGGATCGACCAGGCCGTGTCGGCAATCGCCTCGCCGCCGGCTTCGGAGACCAGCTTGAAGGTCATCTGGGCGGCGCGGTGCTGGATCGTTGCCTCTGTGAGCTTGCCGGCCTCGACCTGGATGTCGGCTCGAATGACGGCGTTGACGCTGCCATATTCGGAAACGATGTGATAGGTGCCGGCATTGAGGCGCACGACGGTGTTCGGCGAGACGTCGGCCATGACGAGACCGCGCTCGCCATCGTCGCGCACTTCCGAGGAATAGATCGAGAAGCTCAGCTGGTCGGGGCGGATGCGGGCATCAGTGCCGGAGACGGCATTGAGCAGCAGGCCGCCGGCATCAAGGACCATCACCTGCTTGTCGACCTCGCCGTCAGCAGGCACGGTCAGCTTCTTGGTGACACCGGCGCGGCCGAAGGAGACATTGACGAAATAATCGCCCGGAGCGAGCTGGAAGGCGGCGGGTCCGCCCTTGGCGCTGGCGATCAGCGGCAGCTTGCCGTCGGCGCCGGCGATCGGGCTGAAGACATACCAGGAAAGGCCATCCTCGACAGGCGTACCGTCGGTCGTCAGTTTGGCTTCCATCGCGACGTCGCGCAGCTTGGCGCCCTCAGGCGCGGCGCCGGGCGCGATGAAGGCATTGAGCTTAGGCATCTTCGACGTCGAGTCGAGCTGTTTGAAATCCTTGAAGGCATCCTGCGCACCGGCGCCGAGGGGCATCAATACCATCAGGGCGATGGCGAGGCCGATGCGTGCAAGAGGCGAAATGCCAAACATCTGTTTCGTGAACCGATTGACTTCTGAAATTGCAAAGGCCACTTCAAGACCAACGCGATGGCAAATTCAAGACCCACGCTTTGCAGCAGCATAAAAATGAAAGTTTCTCCCGCATGAAATCCGATATCAAGCTGATCGATTACCTCGCCGTGCGCCGTTCCATTCCCGCTTTCCAGATGTGCGAACCGGGCCCGGAAAAGGCCGAGATCGAAGAGATCCTGCGGCTTGCTTCGCGCGTTCCCGACCACGGCAAGATCGCTCCCTGGCGCTTCATCGTCTATCGCGGAGATGAGCGTGCGCGGCTCGGCGAGGAGCTTCTCAAACTGGCGCTCGAGGCAAAGCCGGACCTTTCCGCAGAGATGATCCAGGTCGAGCGCACCCGCTTCACGCGCGCGCCCGTGGTTGTCGCCGTCGTCAGCAAGGCGGGGCCGCACATCAAGATCCCGGAATGGGAGCAGGTCATGTCGGCGGGCGCGCTTTGCTTCAACGTCATTCTTGCCGCCAATGCCAACGGCTATGTCGCCAACTGGCTGACGGAATGGTTCGCCTATGATGAGCGCGCCCATCCTCTGCTCGGCGTCGGTCCCGGCGAAAAGGTGGCGGGCTTCATCCATATCGGCTCGACGACATTCCCGGCGATAGAGCGGCCGCGGCCGGAGCTTGCCGATACCGTGACCTGGGTCGGGGGAGCGGGCTGATGTTCTACACCACCGGCAGCAACCGGCATGGCCTCGCGCACGATCCCTTCAAGGCGATCGTTTCGCCGCGGCCGATCGGCTGGATCGGCAGCAAGGGCAGAGACGGCTCGATCAATCTTGCGCCCTATTCCTTCTTCAACGCTGTCGCCGACCGGCCGAAACTGGTGATGTTTTCTTCCGCCGGTCGCAAGGACAGCCAGCGCAATGCGGGGGAAACCGGCGCCTTCACCTGTAATTTCGTCAGCCGCGATCTCGCCGAAAAGATGAATCTGTCCTCGGCGGCGCTGCCCTACGGCAACAGCGAATTCGATTTCGCCGGGCTGACGCCGAAACAGTCCGAACTGATTGACGCGCCCTATGTCGGCGAGGCTTACGCCGTGCTCGAATGCAGGGTCACCGAAATCATCGAGCCGAAAACGCTATTGGGCGCGCCGTCTGAAAACGTCCTCGTCTTCGGCGAGGTGGTCGGCATCCATATCGACGAGGCGATCGTCAGGGACGGCCGCCTCGACATGTCGATCGCCCGCCCTGTCGCCCGCATGGGCTACATGGATTACAGCGAAGGCAGCGATGTTTTCGAGATGTTCCGGCCGCAGATACCAAAGGCGGGAGCCTGAAGGCAAGGCATGGAAAGGCTTAAGAAATATGGTGAACCAATCTTAAACCTTTTGTCGCTACGGTCACAGCATTGAATGAAACGCGAAGGAATCGCGTTCAAGCACTGGGGCGTCGCGTGATCGTAGAAGCTTTCCTTCGTTGGATCGAAACGGCCAAGACCGGTGATCGGGCCCGGGCCGCGAACGCACTCGGTCGAGCCTATCTGCAATCCGAGATGAGCGGAGAGGAGCGGGCGGCAGCCGAAATGGCGATGACCTTTCTTCTCGATGACCCGTCGCCGCGCGTGCGGCTTGCACTGGCCGAGGCGATCGCCTGGTCACCCGACGCACCGCGCGGCCTGATCCTTTCGCTCGCCGCGGACCAGCCCGAGGTTGCGTGCCACGCCGTTACCTGTTCGCCGCTTCTCAGCGACGCCGATCTCGTCGACCTCGCCGCGCGCGGCAATGGCGCCACCCGCATGCTGATCGCGGCCAGGGCCCATGTCACGCGCCCGGTCTCGGCTGCACTTGCGGAGGTCGGCGATGAAGACGAAGTGCTCTGCCTGCTCGAAAACGATGGCGCGGCCATCTCCAGCCAATCGTTGAAACGGATCGCCGAGCGGCTTGGCGATTGCTGCGATATTCGCAACCTGCTGCTCGACCGCAGCGATCTTCCGGCCGATGCCCGCCAGCTGCTCACCCAGCATGTCAGCAATGCGCTGGTCGGCCTGCCGTTGGCGCAGGCGGCGATCGGCCTGCAGCGGCTCCAGCGCATCAGCCGCGAGGCGACCGAGGCAGCCATCGTTTCGATCGCCGGTGATATCGCGCCGCGGGAGATCCCGGATCTCGTCGAACATCTGCGCCTCAACGGCCGCCTGACGCCGTCCTTGCTGATGCATGCGCTCTGCGCCGGCAAGCTGGACTTCTTCGCTGCTGCAATCGTCGATCTGACAGCGTGCAGCGAGCGCAGGGTGCGCTCGATCCTGGCAACCGGGCGCATGCACGCGGTTCGCGCCGTCTACGAATCTGCCGGCCTGCCGAGGGATATCAGCGTGATCTTCGTCGAGGCGACGCTTCTGTGGCGCGAGGCCGCTCGAAGGGCGCCGGGCAGCATGCTGGGGACCGTCGGCGGCCGTCTTCTCGAAAAATTCCGCCATCACCATGGCGCACACGGCGCGGCCGGTGAACTGCTCGACATGGTCGAAAAGCTTCATGTCACCGAGCAGCGCCAAACGGCCCGCGTCTATGCGGCGCTTGCGGCGGCTTAGTCGTTCAGCCGGGTCACCACCCAGGAATAGCTGGTGGATACGAAATGCACGGGTTTGGAAAGCGTCTCCCTGACGTCCCGGCCGGATGGCAGATGTGCGCGGACCTGGCCGGCGATGTTTTCAGCAAAGCCGGCGAGGCCTGTCGGTTCTTCGGGTGCCACAGGAGCGGTGTCGGCCGCGGCGGCAGGCAAGGGCGCCGGTTTCGGCGGTTCGGCGGCGGCCAGCGCTCTCGGCGCCTCGCACACGGCGATGACAGAGGGATAGCTGACATTGGCATAGGCCTTGAGCCGACGTTCGGCTTCGGCATCGCAAGCGGCAACGGTTTCCCAGCGTTTGTCGACCGTCGCGACATAGCTGCATTGACTGACGGAATCGTCGCAACCGAGAATGGTCATTGCGATGAGCACCGCTTGCATATTCTGCCTCCTTGGCTATTGAACCTTGAGATCGCCTTAGACGGCGCAATTCCAACCGAAACAAGGCGAAGGCATTAACTCTTCGTCATGTCGCAAAATTTGCGCCAACCGCAAACATTGGAAACCATCATGTCCGTCACTATCGCCCAGGAGCCGCCGCGTCAGGACGGCGTCATCCGCCTTCTCGATCTTTCCGACGCCTATGCAGCGTCGCTCTATCCCGCGGAGAGCAACCACATGGTCGACCTCTCCTTGCTGGAGAAACCTTCGGTAAGCTTCTTCGTCGCCCGCAATGAGGGGGCAATCGTCGGATGCTGCGCGCTGGTCGAGGCCGGCGACGGCACGGCGGAGATCAAGCGCATGTTCGTTGACCCGCAGGCGAGGGGATTGAAGATCGCGAGCGGATTGATGAATGCGCTGGAGGCGATCGCGGGGGAAAAGCGGCTGACGGCGATCCGGCTCGAGACCGGCATCCACCAGCCGGAGGCGATCGCCCTCTACCGCAAATACGGATACCGGGAGATAAAGGCTTTCGGCACCTATCTTCCGGATCCGCTCAGCCTGTTCATGGAAAAGCGGCTGGGATAGCAGCCTGCGAAGGCAGGTTCAGCCTTCGGCGACGCGTGGGATCGGTTTCGCCGGCGGCGCCTGTTCGTCGATGACGATCTGCGGCACCCTTTCGCTGCTCTCGGCGTTGCGGGCCTCGTGGATCCATTCGCGCCAGATGGCGACGATCAGCGCCATCAGCACCGGACCGATGAAGAGGCCGAGAAAACCCATCGTCTTGACGCCGCCGATAAGGCCGAAAAAGGTCGGTAGGAAGGGCAGCTTGATCGGCCCGCCGACGAGCTTCGGTCGCAGCGTCTTGTCGACGATGAAGAGCTCGACAGTGCCCCAGACGAAGAGGCCGATGCCGGCGACATGCGAGCCGCTCGCCAGGAGATAGATGGAGACGAGCGTGAAGGAGAGCGGCGCACCGCCGGGTATCAGCGCCATCACCCCCGTGAGCACGCCGAGCGTTACCGGCGACGGCACGCCGGCGATCCAATAAGCCACACCGAGCACAATGCCTTCGCCGATCGCAATCAGCGTCATGCCCATGACGGTGGAGCTGATCGTTGCCGGGACGACGCGGGAAATGCGTTCCCAACGGTTCGGCAGGATGCGCTCGCCCAGCATGTCGATCTGCTTGGAGAAGGAGAAGCCGTCGCGATAGACGAAGAACAGCGCGATCAGCATGAAGAGCAACGTCAGGAGAAGATGGAAAGCGCCGCCGCCAGCTGCCAGCACGGCGCGATAGATGTTGCCGATATGAGCGCCGCTGATCGCCTGAATGAGTTCGCCGAGCGCGCCGGGACTGCCGACATATTTGGTCCAGAGATCATCGAGATAGGGGCCGGCAAACGGCAAGGCGACGATCCAATCCGGTGTCGAGGCGCCGGCGCGGTTGGCGTGGATCGCCCACGCGAGCCAGGTGCGCACTTCGCCCGTCGTATAGGTGACCGCGAGCCCGATCGGGATGACCAGGAAGGTAAGGATCATGAGGATGGCGATGGTGGCGGCGACCGTCGTATTCCCGCCAACGCGGGCAAGCAGCTTGCGATAGAGCGGCCAGCTGGCAAAGCCGATGACCAGGGCAGCAAGCACCGGCACGAGAAAACCATAGAAGAAATAGACTCCAGCGGCGACGACCAGTACTAGCAGCCAGCGCGCCGCAGAAATGGAGGGAATCAGCGGCGTGCGCGTCGGCGCCGACGGCCCCAGCCATCGCGGCTCATGATTGGTTTTCTGACGGTCGAACACACCCACGCGCGCCTCTTCTTATTGTTGTACTCTGGTTATGGGCCATGAACCCGGCGGTTTCAAGGTGCGCACGGTGAAAGCCCATACAAAGCGTCGCAGTTCGACCATTCGAAACCGTATCTTACTGTTGCGACCGGCGGAGAACCTTGAAGGCGTAGAATTGCGACTTCTGGCTTGTCGAGAAATTATTGTCGGAGCTGAGGATGAGAACGTCGGTACCGTCCCGGGCCTTGCCGAGCGACATCGCCCCGCTGTTGTCCGGGACGAGACCGATTGGCGTCAGATCGAGAACCTGGCTCTCGCGGGGCAGGCACTTCGTAGGTGGCGCCGACCGTTGCGGTGCTGGACAGGAGAACGAAAACGGAAGTCGCGGCAAATCGCTTCGTCATGGCAAGATCCGGCAAGGTTGAAAACGATTCGAACCGACGCACCCACCATTTCCTGGAAAGGTCGCGCGCCGTCCGCTTCATGCGCCGGTTCTTTGACGGAGTTGTTACGGTTCTTCGTCAGTTCCGTGAAATCGCTGATGCTAAAATGCGGCGCGCCGGGCGTATCAGTCAGATCGCTCGGCGCGCCTTACACGTGTTTAAATATCGAGGTTTTCGGCGAAAGCCGCGCGCTCCTGGATGAAGCGGAAGCGGGCTTCCGGCTTGGTGCCCATCAGATCATCGACGGCGCTGCGGGTGCCTTCGAAATCCACCTCGTCGATCAGCACCCGGAGCAGGGTGCGCTTGGCCGGGTCCATGGTGGTTTCCTTGAGCTGGGCTGGCATCATTTCGCCGAGACCTTTGAAGCGGCTGATCTCCACCTTGGCCTTGCCCTTGAATTCCGTCTGCATCAGCTCGGCGCGGTGATTATCGTCGCGCGCATAGGCGGATTTCGCTCCTTGGGTGATCTTGTAGAGCGGCGGCACGGCGAGGAAGAGATGACCGCCACGCACCAATTCCGGCATTTCCTGATAAAAGAAGGTGATGAGCAGCGAAGCAATGTGAGCGCCGTCGACATCCGCATCGGTCATGACGATGATGCGCTCGTAGCGCAGATCTTCCTGCCGGTATTTCGAGCGCGTGCCGCAGCCGAGCGCCTGGATGAGATCGGCGAGCTGCTGGTTGGCGCCGAACTTCTCGCGGCCGGCGCTGGCGACGTTCAGGATCTTGCCGCGCAGCGGAAGGATCGCCTGGTTGGCCCGGTTGCGCGCCTGCTTGGCCGAACCGCCAGCCGAATCGCCCTCGACGATGAAGAGTTCGGCGCCTTCGGCGGTGTTCTGCGAGCAGTCTGCAAGCTTGCCGGGCAGGCGCAGCTTGCGCACCGCCGTCTTGCGGTTGACTTCCTTTTCCTTGCGTCGGCGTAGGCGCTCCTCGGCGCGCTCGATCACCCAGTCGAGCAGCTTGGCCGCCTCGTTCGGATTGTCGGCAAGATAGTGGTCGAAGGGATCGCGCAGCGCGTTCTCGACGATGCGCTGGGCCTCGACCGTCGCAAGCTTGTCCTTGGTCTGGCCGACGAATTCTGGCTCGCGGATGAAGACCGACAGCATGCCGACGGCCGAGATCATCACGTCGTCGGTGGTGATCTGGGCAGCGCGCTTGTTCTGCGTCAGCTCGGCATAGGCCTTCAGGCCCTTGGTCAGTGCGATGCGCAGGCCTGCCTCATGGGTGCCCCCTTCAGGCGTCGGGATGGTATTGCAATAGGAATGCACCTGCGGATCGCCTCCATACCAGGTGATCGCCCATTCCATCGAACCGTGGCCGCTGGCCTTCTCGGTCTTGCCGGCGAAGATTTCGCGGGTGACGGTGAATTCCTTTCCCATCGTCGCCTGGAGATAGTCCTTGAGACCGCCGGGGAAATGGAATGTCGCCTTGTCGGGCACCTCCGACCCTTCGGGCAGTACGCCAGGCTCGCAGCTCCAGCGGATCTCGACGCCGCCGAAGAGGTAGGCCTTGGAGCGCGCCATGCGAAAGACGCGGGCGGCTTCGAACTTCATGTGCTCCCCAAAGATCTGGGGGTCGGGATGGAAGCGCACGCGCGTGCCGCGTCGATTGTGGACGTCGCCCAGTTCTTCGAGCCCGCCTTGCGGCAGGCCGCGGGAAAAGCGCTGGCGGTAGAGCTTGCGGTTGCGCGCCACCTCGACTTCGAGGAAGTCGGAGAGGGCATTGACGACCGAGACGCCCACGCCGTGCAGGCCGCCCGAGGTCTCGTAGGCCTTGCCGTCGAATTTGCCGCCGGCATGCAGTTTGGTCATGATGACTTCGAGCGTCGACTTGCCGGGGACCTGCGGATGGTTCTCGACCGGAATACCGCGGCCGTTGTCGGTGACGGTCAGATAACCCTGCAAATCGAGATGCACTTCGATGAAATTGGCGTGTCCGGCGACCGCTTCGTCCATCGCGTTGTCGATGACTTCGGCGAAGAGGTGATGCAGCGCCTTTTCGTCGGTGCCGCCGATATACATGCCCGGGCGCATGCGCACTGGCTCGAGGCCCTCGAGAACGCGGATCGACGAGGCGCCGTAATCATCCGCGTTGGAGGCGACGGAGGCGGGACGGGGAGAGACGGGCTGTGCAGCTGCCTGCGCACGCTCGGGCGCGGCCGCAGGCTTCTGCGCCTCCTCGCGTTTTTCAGAAAGAGGCAGTCCGGAAAAAAGGTCGTTGCTGTCGTCCATGGAGCCGTTCAGATCTTCGTCCTGTCTTGGGTCTGGCTTGGCACTTGCATCCGCCGCCGACCCAAAATCACCGCATTTCATGTCACGTTTGCGAATCAGGCAGATTCTGCCAGAAAGCGCCGCGAGACGCGACACCGCCGCATTGGCGGGGTTTTGACACATGATTTGCGTTGCCGGGCGCGGAATGGCAAGCGGCGGCAGGCTTCAGGAAACCATCCGCATGCGAATGTCCACAAGTGATTACACCGTTATATCAGCAATTGCGGCCTTTTTCTTGTCAGCAGCCGTTCTTTCCGCCGGCGGACCGGCGCGGGCGGCCGACACCCTGCCGCCTTTCAAGGACGATCTGTTTTCGAAGCAGACTGTGCTCCAGACGAGCGACGGCGGCGCCTCCGAGGTTATCGATTACGACGAGATGCGCGATATCAACGACCGCGACCAGATCCCGGAGAAGCGGGCGCAGCAGAAATATGTGTCTCTCGCCATCCGCAAGGCCCAGGCGGACGAAACCCTCTCACTCGACGGCGTCAGGCTCGATGTCACCAGGGTGGGACCGGCCCAGAATGCTGCCTTCACGGTGATTTTCATCCACGGACGCGATGGCGACCGCCGGCTCGGGGCCAATGATTACAGCTTCGGCGGCAATTTCAACCGGCTGAAGAACCTCGTCGCCGGTAATGGCGGCGTCTATTATTCGCCGACAGTCAGGAGTTTCGACAGCAACGGCGTTGCCGCGATCGAAGGCCTGATCCGTTATGCCAGCGCGCAATCACCGGGCCGGCCCATCGTCCTTTCCTGCGCCTCGATGGGCAGCCAGATTTGCTGGGGCATTGCCCGTGACGGCGACAGCGTCAAGCGGCTGAAGGGCATGCTCGTCATGAGCGGTGTCACCGATCCCGATTTCACCAGGAGCGCGTTTTACAAGGCGAAACTACCGCTCTGGTTCGCTCATGGCAGCCGCGACCCGGTCTATGCCGCCGTCGACCAGCAGGCGCTGTTCGAGAGCCTGCGAAAGGCGAAATATCCGACGCACTTCACGCTGTTTCAGACCGGCAATCACGGAACGCCGATCCGGATGATCGACTGGCGCAGGGTCTTGAACTGGATCCTTGCGGCTTAACGGGCGTTTTCCGGCAGAAATATGCTCGAGATCGCGGAGATTCCCGTTACGTCAGGGGCATGATGCTTTTCTTTGCCGCAAGCTTTTGATAATGCGGCCGGGGATATGAAGTTTGTGGAAGGCCGGCATGACACCTGACGTGCGCCCGCTGGTGGCGGGAAACTGGAAAATGAACGGCACGCGTGCCTCGCTCGATCAGATCAAGGCGATCGCCGAGGGCGTTCGCCCGCCGCTCGCCGACAAGGTCGAGGCGCTGATCTGCCCGCCGACGACGCTGCTCTACGTGGCAACCGCGCTCTGCACCGACAGCCCGCTTGCGATCGGCGCGCAGGACTGCCACCAGAAGCCGTCGGGCGCGCATACCGGCGACATCTCGGCCGAGATGATCGCCGATAGCTTCGGCACCTATGTGATCGTCGGCCATTCCGAACGTCGCACCGACCACGCAGAGACGGACCATCTGGTGCGCGCCAAGGCGGAAGCGGCTTTCGCCGCCGCGCTCACAGCGATCATCTGCATCGGCGAGACGGCGGCCGAGCGCCGGGCCGGGCAGGAGCTCGACGTCATCAAGCGCCAGCTTTCCGCCTCTGTTCCCGATGCCGCAACCGCCGAGAACACAGTCATCGCCTACGAGCCGATCTGGGCGATCGGCACCGGGGTCACGCCGACATCAGGCGATGTCGAAAAGGCGCATGCCTTCATGCGTGCGGAGCTCGTCTCTCGCTTCGGCGATGAAGGCCGCAAGATGCGGCTTCTCTATGGCGGCTCGGTTAAACCCGCCAATGCCGGAGAACTGCTGGGCATCGCCAACGTCGACGGCGCGCTGATCGGTGGAGCGAGCTTGAAAGCCGCCGACTTCCTCGCCATCTACCGGGCTTATGAGGCGCTGCTCGCCTGACGCGTTGTTCATAGCTCGGTTTATTCCGGCAGAAGGGCTTGGAATAGGCGAGAGCCTCATGTAAAGAGCCGCCAGAATTCTTACTTATGTCCGTCTCCAGGCGGGCAGGACTGGACCCATGCAGACAGTATTGATTGTCATCCATCTCATGATCGTGCTCGCCCTCGTCGGCGTCGTGCTCATCCAGCGCTCGGAAGGCGGCGGCCTCGGCATCGGCGGCGGTTCGGGCTTCATGTCGGCCCGCGGCACGGCCAATGCGCTGACCCGCACAACCGCGATCCTGGCGACCCTGTTCTTCCTCACCTCGCTCGGTCTCGGCATATTGACGCGCTACGAGGGCCGTCCGAGCGACATCCTCAACCGCATCCCCGCGACGAGCGGCCAGGGCAACGGCATTCTCGATTCGCTCGGCGGCGGCACACAGCCCCCGGCGAACCAGCCGGCCGGCAACGGCGTTCCGAGCAGCGGTGCGGCTGCGCCCGCACAACAGGCTCCGGCCGCGCAAGCTCCCGCAGCAGAGGCTCCGGCAGCCACCGCGCCTTCGACGACTGCTCCGGCAGCAACTGCCCCATCGACGACTGCGCCGGCAGCCCCGGCCGCGCCGGCACCGGCTCAGCCCTCCGGCGTCCCGACGGGACAGTAAACCGGGCTTCGACATAAACCGCCGGCAGGCCCTCGGGTCTGCCGGTTTTCTTTTGTGCAGATTCCCGGTCAGGCTCCGAAAATTCTGGAAAAGAATTTTTGGGCTGGTGGAATCGTTTTTGAAAAGGTATCCGGTGAATCCCATGGCGCGATACGTATTCATCACTGGCGGCGTGGTTTCCTCTCTCGGAAAAGGAATTGCGGCCGCGGCTCTCGGAGCGTTGCTGCAGGCCCGTGGATATCGGGTACGGCTTCGCAAGCTCGACCCCTATCTGAACGTGGACCCGGGCACGATGAGCCCGACCCAGCACGGCGAGGTCTTCGTCACCGACGACGGCGCGGAAACCGATCTCGATCTTGGCCACTACGAGCGCTTCACGGGCCGTTCGGCGACCAAGACGGACAACATCACCACCGGCCGCATCTACAAGAACATCATCGACAAGGAACGGCGCGGCGACTATCTCGGCGCGACGGTGCAGGTCATTCCGCACGTCACCAACGAGATCAAGGATTTCGTCACCGAGGGCAATAAGGATTACGACTTCGTCATCTGCGAGATCGGCGGCACGGTCGGCGACATCGAGGCGATGCCCTTCATGGAGGCAATCCGCCAGCTCGGCAACGACCTGCCGCGCGGCACCGCCGTCTACGTGCATCTGACGCTGATGCCTTACATTCCGGCCGCCGGCGAGCTCAAGACCAAGCCGACCCAGCATTCGGTGAAGGAGCTGCAGGCGCTTGGCATTCACCCAGATATCCTGCTGGTGCGCGCCGACCGCGAAATTCCGGAAGCCGAGCGCCGCAAGCTGTCGCTGTTCTGCAACGTGCGTCCGTCGGCCGTCATCCAGGCGCTCGATGTGGCCAACATCTACGACGTGCCGATGGCCTACCACAAGGAAGGCCTCGACGACGAAGTGCTCGCGGCTTTCGGCATCGAGCCGGCGCCGAAGCCGCGCCTCGACCAGTGGGAAGAGGTCTGCAACCGCATCCGTACGCCGGAAGGCGAGGTGACGATCGCGATCGTCGGCAAATATACCGGTCTGAAGGATGCCTATAAGTCGCTGATCGAGGCGCTGCATCACGGCGGCATCGCCAATCGGGTCAAGGTCAAGCTCGAATGGATCGAGTCGGAGGTCTTCGAAAAAGAAGATCCCGCACCTTATCTCGAAAAGGTGCATGGCATCCTGGTGCCCGGTGGCTTCGGCGAGCGCGGCTCCGAGGGCAAGATCCATGCGGCGCGCTTCGCCCGCGAGCGCAAGGTGCCTTATTTCGGCATCTGCTTCGGCATGCAGATGGCCGTCATCGAGGCGGCGCGCAATCTCGCTGATGTGCCGGACGCGTCGTCGACCGAGTTCGGCCCGGCGAAGGAGCCGGTGGTCGGCCTGATGACAGAGTGGGTCAAGGGCAACGAGCTGCAGAAGCGCACGGCGGCCGGCGATCTCGGCGGCACCATGCGCCTCGGCGCCTACAAGGCGGCGCTGAAGAAGGGCACGAAGATCTCGGAGATCTACGGCTCGACGGATATTTCCGAGCGTCATCGCCACCGGTACGAGGTCAATATCGACTACAAGGACCGGCTCGAGAGCTGCGGCCTCGTCTTCTCCGGCATGTCGCCGGATGGCGTGCTGCCGGAGACGATCGAATATCCCGATCATCCCTGGTTCATCGGCGTGCAATACCATCCCGAACTGAAGAGCCGGCCGCTCGATCCGCATCCGCTGTTTGCAAGCTTCATCGAAGCAGCAACCGAGCAGAGCCGTCTCGTCTGACGACTGCGGCGCCAGATCGCGCGGCTATCGCGCGATCTCGTCAATCAGCCATTCTATTTTCAGGCAGCGGTCGGCAGCGGCCCGATATAGACCGAACGCGGGCGGATCAGCCGGCCGTCGAGCGCCTGTTCGCGAGCATGCGCCAGCCACCCCACAGTGCGGCCGATCGCAAAGACGCCGGTGAAGGCCTGGCGCGGGAAGCCCAGCGCTTCGAGCAGCAGCGCGGTATAGAATTCGACATTGACCTCGAGCCGCCGGTTGGGCTTGCGCGCTTTCAGGATCGCCAATGCGGCGGCTTCCACCGCCTCGGCGAGTTCGACGCGGGCGCTGTCGACCTGGCCTGACGAGATCAAAGGCGTCAGCGCGCCTTTCAGCGCATCCGCGCGGGGATCGCGGACGCGGTAGATGCGGTGGCCGAAGCCCATCAGCCTTTCGCCGCGATCGAGTGCATCGGCGAGCCATGTGCCGGCATTATCCGGCGTTCCCACCGCATCCAGCATATCGAGGACGGGACCGGGCGCGCCGCCATGCAGCGGCCCCTTCAGCGCGCTCAACGCCGCCAGAACCGAAGAGGTGAGGCCAGCCTGCGTCGAGGCGATGACCCGCGATGCGAAGGTCGAGGCGTTGAGCCCATGGTCTGATATCGTCACGAGATAGGCGTCGAGTGCCGCCGTCTGCTCCCTGGTCGGCAATCGTCCGATCAGCATGCGCAGGATATCGGCCGCTTGTGGCAGCGAGGCGTCGGGCGCGATCGGTTTTTGCCCGCGCTGCAGCCTGAGAACCGCCGGCAGGAAGACCGCCGGCGCTGCCAGAAGGCTGAGCGCGACGTCGAAATCCTCGCCATCGGACAGCCGGGCTAACAGTGCCCGCATCGCATCGACCGGCGGCAAGGCGATCAAGGCGGCGTCGGCGGCTTTGATATGGGCGAAAACCTTCGTTCGTGCCTGTGCCAGCCAGTCGCGTAAGAGCGCCTCATCGAAGCTTCGCTCCATCAAGCCGTCGAGCAGCAGTGCAGCGACGCGCTCATAGGTGCCGCCTGCGACCAGATGATCCAGCGATACGCCGCGGATGATCAGTCGACCCGCTTCGCCATCGACATCCGACAGCTGCGTTTCGGCGGCAATAACATCTTCCAGGCCGTTTTTCATGTGGGTTCTCCTTTACGGCTCGAATGATCCGACCTAGTCTTATTGACGTCAATCTTGACGCAATTGATCAATGTGAGGCTGTGATGCCGTGGTTGACCACCCACGAGGCGCTGCAGGCGCTGAAGACCAAACCGCAGACGCTCTACGCCAATGTCAGCCGAGGGCGCATCCGCGCCAAGCCCGATCCCGCCGATCCGCGCCGCAGCCTCTATCACGCTGCCGACGTGCGGCGGCTTGCAGATCGCCATGCCGGCCGCCGCAAGGCCGAAATAGTGGCGGCCGAGACGATCCGCTGGGGCGATCCCGTACTTTCCTCGGCAATCTCCACCGTGACCGGCGGACGCCTTTTCTATCGTGGGAAGGATGTGGCCGGTTTCGCCGAGACGGCGACGCTGGAGCAGACCGCGGCATTGCTGTGGAATGGAGCGGAGACGCCTGCCTCCTCGACCGCGACCACGCATGGCTCTCCATCGCTTCAGGCCGCGTTCCTGGCGCTTGCCGGGCGGGTGACATCGGACCTACCGTCGCTTGGCCGCTCGCCGGCGGCACTCCGGCGTGAGGCGCAAGGAATTCTCGCCACGATCGCAGATGCGTTGGCACCAGGCGCTTCGGACCGGCCGCTGCATCTCAGACTTGCGGCAAGCTGGCAGCGGCCGGAGGCCGGCGAATGCCTGCGTCGCGCGTTGGTGCTGCTTGCCGATCATGAACTCAACGCCTCGGCCTTTGCTGCACGAGTCACGGCCTCATCGGGTGCGGCGCTATCGGCCGCCGTAATTTCCGGCTTGGCGACGCTGACGGGACCGCTGCACGGCGCCGCCTGGCAGAGCGTTGATGCATTGATCGAGGCAGCCTGCGCCCTCGGTCCGGCGCAGGCAATCCGCCGCACCCTTGCCCAGGGCAATCGCTTATCAGCCTTCGGTCATCCGCTTTATCCGGACGGAGATATCAGAGCGTTGGCGCTGCTTTCGCAATTTTCACTGCCACCTGAGTTCGCCGAGGTCAGGGATAGGGGCGAGGAGATCATCGGGGAAAAGGTCAACGTCGATTTCGCTCTTGCCGCGATGTCCGCCGCCTTCGATCTGCCGAAAGAGGCGCCGATCGTCATTTTTTCGCTTGCACGCTGCACCGGCTGGCTCGCGCATGCGATGGAGCAGATCGAAAGCGGCGAATTGATCCGGCCACGGGCACGTTATACCGGACCGGCGCCCGATATGAAGAGCAGCACTTGAGGATGCGGGGTTCGCTTTTTTCGCCTATTGAAATATCCGAATTCGGCTATCATGCCTCGTATGGAAGAAGACGGTTGGCGGGCGCTTTCGCAGATGCAGTTCCGCCCGGTCACGGGGGCTTTCCATGAATATAACGGTTCTCAAGCTGTTTGCCGCCGGGCTCGCTGCCGGCCTCATTCCGCAGGGCGCGGTACTCGCGCAATCTGCGGGCTGCGCGATCTCGCGCGATGGCGGCGCCCGCCAGACGCTCAGTTGCCCTGGTGGCGTCAAGGTGACGGCGGAGGCCGGCGCGTCTTTCCAACTCTCCGACCGCAATCGCGACGGCAGTCCCGATTCGGCGTCGCTACGGCGCAAAGCGATCCTCGTCGATGTCGACGGCAGCCAGCATGCGGGTGGTTTCCAGGTGGTGACACCGCAGGCGATCGCTGCCGTGCGAGGCACACAATGGGCTGTCGACGTCGCGGGCGACAAGACCTCGGTCCTTGTCGTCAGAGGCAGCGTGGGCGTCCGCCGGCCTGCCGGCGAGCCGGTGGTGCTGTCACCGGGCGAGGGCGTCGATGTTAGCAGCGGAACCGAACCGCTGGTCGTGCGCCGCTGGCCCGCGCCCCGCGTCGCCGCCCTTCTTGCCCGCCTCGGCCAATAAATGCCATGAGTCACCGCTTGCTGACCGTGATCGCGCTGCTGCTCGCCGGTCTTTGGGGGGCGGCGCTCGGCTATCTCAATCTCAATGGCGGGATAGGCTTTCTCGACCGGATGGAGGCCTCGCTCGCCGACATTCGCAGCATCGTCGTCGGAGCGAAGGCGCCGCCTCCCGTCGTCTCGATCGTCGCAATCGACGACCGTACGGCGGCGGCCCACGGCTATCCGCTCGACCGGGCGACACTGGCGCGTCTGGTCAATGCAATCAACGCTTTGAAGCCGAAGGCTCTGGCTCTCGACATCCTCCTCGTCGATCCGGGACCGGAGGAGGGCGATGCAGCACTGACCGCTGCCCTTGGAGAGGGACCGAGCGTGATTGCGGCGGCGGCCACCTTTGCGCAGAGCCGGCAGCGGGTTACCGACTTGGCGGACGATCCGCTTGCCGCCATCCCTGAAGCAGATCAGCTTCTCTTGCCGCTTCCGCGCTTTGCCAGCGCGGCCGCGGTCGGTGTCGTCAATGTCGCCACCGACCAGACCGGCACGCCTCGTTTCATTCCACTGATCTCGCGCGCCGCAGACCGGTTGGATCCGGCTTTTCCGCTGCGAGCCGCCTCGGTGGCGCTCGGTGTCGATCCCAGCATCGAACGCGATGCGATCATGCTCGGAGCATTGCGCATTCCCACGGATATCGGCCAGCGCCTACCGGTGACCTTCTATGGCCGGCGCGGCAGCATCGCCACGTCAAGCGCCGCCGATGTGCTTGATGGCAAGCTGGCGGCGGACGCGGTCAACGGCCGCATCGTCGTCATCGGCTCGACTGTCACCGGCGGCGGCGACGTCTTCCCGACGCCCTTCGATCCCGTGATGCCGGGCGTAGAGGTGATGTCCACCGCGATCACCCATCTCGTCACTGGCGACGGCATGGTGCGCAACCACAGGATCAGGCTGATCGATGCCGCCATCGCCGTCGGGCTGGCGATCATGCTGGTTTCGCTGACCGCCTGGCGGCGAAGTGCTGCGGGCTATGCCATCATAGTGCTGGTGTTGGTCGTCTGGGCAATGCTTAATCTGGCGGCGTTTGCGCATGGCTATTGGCTAAGTGCCGCCCTGCCGATCGCCGCAGCGTTGCCGCCAGTGCTGATCTTCGGCGCAGCCGAGCTCTGGCTCGACCGCGGCCGCGCTCGCCATTTCGCCGAGCAGAGCGCGCTGCTGCAGCGCATCGAGGCGCCCGGTCTTGGAGAATGGCTGGCGCGCCATCCGAACTTCCTCGCCGCCCCGGTGCGCCAGAACGCGGCCGTCGTCTTCATCGATCTCTCGGGCTTCACCGGCCTCAGCGAAACCCTCGGGCCGGTCAAGGTGAGCGAGATGCTGAGTGGTTTCTTCGAAATCATCGATGAGGAGGCACGGGGCCACGGCGGCGCCATTACCAGCTTCATGGGCGACGGGGCGATGATCCTGTTTGGCCTGCCGGAAGTCGCCGACGACGATGCCGCCCGGGCCATCGCCTGCGCGGTGCGGCTCTGCGAGCGCACCCGCGCCTGGCTTCGAACGCAGGGGGGCTTTGCCGGGAAGAAAATCGGTTTCAAGGTTGGCGCCCATTGCGGGCCGATCGTCGCCTCGCGGCTCGGCACCGGCGACAGGCAGCAGATCACGGCGGCGGGCGATACGGTGAACGTCGGGAGCCGCCTGATGGAGGTCGCTGCCCGCCATGGCGTCGAGCTGGCACTCAGCGCCGAAATCGTCGGCGCCGCAGGGCCGGACAGCGTGCTCCTCAAATCAGGCCGGATCGAAGGGCCGCTGGAAACCGAACTGCGCGGCAGGGCAAGCCATATTGATGCCTGGCTGTGGCGCAGCCGCACGCTTTGACAATCGCTGCGGGAGCGGCTAGGAACGGCGCATATATCCCGCCGGCTGGCTCCGGCCATGGCGCATTTCGCGCCTGAAAGCTCCGAAAGATCGAACTCATGACAGAATTCAACGGCGTCGTTCCGGCGATCGCCAAGGCGTTGCAGAAACGCGGTTACGCCGAACTCACCCCGGTACAGCAGGCGATGCTCGATCCGGCGCTTGCCGCTTCGGACGCACTCGTCTCGGCCCAGACCGGCTCCGGCAAGACCGTCGCCTTCGGATTGGCGCTGGCGCCGACGCTTCTCGACGGTAGCGAGCGCTTCGGTGCTGCCGGCGCCCCGCTTGCGCTGGTCATCGCGCCGACGCGGGAGCTTGCCCTGCAGGTGAAGCGCGAACTCGAATGGCTTTATGAAATGACCGGCGCGGTGATATCAAGCTGCGTCGGCGGCATGGACATCCGCAGCGAGCGCCGGTCGCTCGAGCGCGGCGCCCATATCGTCGTCGGCACACCCGGCCGGCTCTGCGATCATATCCGCCGCCATGCACTCGACATGTCGGAGCTGAAGGCGGCTGTGCTCGACGAGGCCGACGAGATGCTCGATCTCGGCTTCCGCGAGGATCTGGAATTCATTCTCGACTCGGCGCCGGACGAGCGCCGCACGCTGATGTTTTCGGCAACGGTGCCGGCGGCGATCGCCAAGCTCGCCAAGAGCTACCAGCGCGATGCCGTGCGGATCAGCACCGCGGCCGAGGAGAAGCAGCATGTCGATATCGAATATCGGGCGCTTGTCGTGGCGCCGAGCGACCGCGAGAACGCGATCATCAACGTGTTGCGCTATTACGAGGCGACCAACGCCATCGTGTTCTGTTCGACGCGCGCCGCCGTCAATCATCTGACCGCGCGCTTCAATAACCGCAATTTTTCC
The DNA here is from genome assembly GCF_030182485.1 of Rhizobium atlanticum. Classification (NCBI taxonomy): domain Bacteria; kingdom Pseudomonadati; phylum Pseudomonadota; class Alphaproteobacteria; order Hyphomicrobiales; family Rhizobiaceae; genus Rhizobium; species Rhizobium atlanticum. The sequence goes on along the minus strand of NZ_JAQJCJ010000010.1, from coordinate 26,799 downwards.
GTGGTAGCGCTGTCCGGTGAGCTGACGCAGAACGAGCGCAGCCACGCGCTGCAGGCGATGCGAGACGGGCGCGCCCGCGTCTGCATCGCAACCGACGTCGCCGCCCGCGGCATTGACCTGCCGGGTCTCGACCTCGTCATCCATGCCGACCTGCCGACCAATCCGGAAGCGCTGCTGCATCGCAGCGGCCGCACCGGTCGCGCCGGTCGCAAGGGCATCAGCGCCATGATCGTGCCGCTGAATGCCCGGCGCAAGGCCGAGCGCCTGCTCGAGAATGCCGGCATTTCCGCTGCCTGGGCGCGGCCGCCGTCGGCCGAGGAGGTGAGCGAACGCGACGACGAGCGGCTGCTCGCCGATCCGATCTTCCACGACGCGCCGCAGGAGGAAGAGCGGGGACTGGTGCAGCAACTGCTTTCCAGCCATGGCGCCGAAAAGCTCGCCGCCGCTTTCCTGCGCCTTTACCGCACGAATCATTCGGCGCCGGAAGATCTGATCGAGGTTACCGTTCAAGACGATCGCAGCCGTAGGCGCCGTGACAATGCCGCCCCCTTCGAGCCGGCGCAAAAGGGACCGCGCGAAGATTTCGGCGCGAGCGTCTGGTTCTCGGTCTCGGTCGGGCGCAAGCAGAATGCCGAGCCGCGCTGGCTGATCCCGATGCTCTGCCGTAACGGCAACGTCACGAAACGCGAGATCGGCGCGATCAAGATGCAGCCCGAGGAAACCTATGTGGAGATTGCGGCAGCGAGCGCCGAGAGCTTCCTGAACGCCATCGGACCGAACAAGGCGCTCGAACGCGGCATCCGCGTGACGAGGCTTGCCGGCACACCGGATTTCAGCCGCGCGTCGTCGCCGAAACCTTATGCCGACAAGGCCCGTGACGAACGGCCTAGCGAGGCGTTCCGTGACGAACGGCCGAAGAAAAAGTTCGGCAAGGGTTCGAGCGGCGGCTATGCGGCAGCCGACAATGGCGGCGGAGAACGGCGCGACGCCAAGCCCTGGAGCAAGAAGGCAAGCAAGCCCGGCTACGATGGCGCGAAATTCGACAAGCCTAGATATGACAAGCCCAAATTCGAGGGCGGCAAATATGAAGGCAAAGGCGGAGCGAAAGGCAAATTCTCGAAGAAAAAGCCGGGCTGATTTCTATCGCGCAGGATTCTTGACCAGCAGGATCAGATGACGATGAAACACTCCGGCATATTTCGTGTCGATCCGGCCGCCTTCATCAAGGCCAATCTGCCGATAGCGGCGGTCCCGTCTATCCCCGAGATCCTGCTCCACTCGGCCGGGCCTGCGAGCGGCCTCTGGCGGCTCGCCGACCGCGGAGAGGCCGATACGCCGCCGTACTGGGCCTATCCCTGGGCCGGCGGCGTCGTGCTTGCCCGCCATCTGCTCGACTGCCCGGAAAAAGTCGCCGGCCGCCGCGTCCTCGATCTCGGTGCCGGCTCCGGGCTGGTGGCCATCGCGGCGGCGAAGGCTGGAGCAGCGATGGTGATGGCGGTCGATGTCGATGCCAATGCGATTGCTGCAATCGGTCTCAACGCAGCCATCAACGGCGTGACCATCTCGGCGGTCGCCGCCGATATCCTCGATGCGCCGCCACCGGAAGCGACTGATCTGATCGTGGTCGGGGATCTTTTCTATGATCCCTCGCTTGCCCTGCGCGTATTGGCCTTTTTGCGGCTTTGCCGGGCAAGCGGCATAGAGGTGCTGGTCGGCGATCCCGAGCGAGCCTATTTGCCGGATCGAGAACTCAGGCGAATCTCGACACAGGCGGTTGCGGACTTCGGCGCGACTGCCAGCAGTAGCGCGGTGCAAGCGGGCGTTTTTTCGCTCTCCTGATCGGGAAGAGGCGAGACTATACGAGAAGATCCGGCCGCAGCAGCATGACAGGGCAGTGTGCTCCGGCCGGGAGTTCCGGCGCGTGCGGCGGACGGATAATGAGACAGTCGGCTTGCGCGAACACCTTCATCATCGAGGAATCCTGCTTGCCGAAGGGCTCGGCGAGCCAGTTTCCGGAAACGGACTTCGTAAGTTTCGCTCTGATATAGTCCTGCCGGTGATCATTGGCGCGCAGTGTGACGGCAGCCTCCACCGTCGTCTCACGCCGTACCGGCGGCAGGGAGGCGAGCTTGCGAATCAGTGGCTCGAGGAACAGCAGCGAACAGACGAGGCTTGAAACCGGATTGCCGGGCAGCCCGAGCACATGGGTTTCGCCGAAGCTGCCGACCATCAGCGGTTTGCCGGGGCGCATGGCGATGCGCCAGAAATCGAGCTGCATCCCGGCTTCGATCAGTGTGGCCTGCACCAGATCATGATCGCCGACCGACGCGCCGCCGAGCGTGACGACGACGTCGGCCTTGGCATCCCGGGCCTTATCGACCGCTGCGGTGATTTTTGCCTTGTCGTCGGGCACGATGCCGAGATCGAGTACATCGGCGCCGGCTTTGCGGGCCAGGGCTGCGATACCGAAGGTATTGGAGGCGATGATCTGCGAAGGTCCGGGCGTGCTTCCGGGCGGCAGCAATTCGTCGCCGGTTGCCAGGATGGCAATCAGCGGGCGCTTGAGAACCTCGACATCGGGCCGGTTCATGCCGGCCGCGACCGTCAACCGGGGGAAATCGAGCACGGTGCCGGCAGGCAGCACCGCTTCGCCTTCGGCGAAATCCTGACCGCGGGGGCGCACATGCTGGCCTAGCCGCACCGGGAACCTGGTTCTGATGCCGCCGTCGATCTTCTCCGCATCCTCCTGCAGCAGGACGCTGTCGGCCCCCGGCGGAACAGGCGCGCCGGTGAAGATACGCACGGCCTCTCCCTGGCCGACGCTTCCGTCGAAGCCGTGGCCGGCGGACGACGTGCCGATGACCTTCAGTTCAGCACACGGCTCCGGTGCGTCCTCGCGGCGCAGCGCATAGCCATCCATTGCCGAGGCATTGAAGGGCGGCTGGGTCAGGCGCGCGGTGAGATCAACGGCCAGCACGCGGCCCTCAGCCTCGGAAAGCGGCAACGTCTCGGACGCGGCGACGGGCTTTGCGCGGGTGAGCAGGCGGTCCAAAGCGTCGGCGACCGGCAGAAGGTTCATCTTGCCTCCGGATGACGGAAATCGCCTGATTTGCCGCCGGACTTTTCGAGCAGCCTGATGGCGCCGATCTCCATCGCCTTGTCGGCGGCCTTGGCCATGTCATAGATCGTCAGACAAGCGACCGAGACGGCGGTCAGCGCCTCCATCTCAACACCGGTCTTGCCGGTCAGCTTGGCGGTGGCGGTGACGCGCAGGCCGGGCAGGGCGGCATCTTCCTCGATTTCGACCGTGACCTTGGTCAGCATCAGCGGATGGCAGAGCGGGATGAGATCGGCGGTGCGTTTTGCCGCCATGATGCCTGCAAGGCGCGCCGTGCCGATGACATCACCCTTCTTGGCATTGCCCTGACGGATGAGCGCAAGAGTTTCCGGCGCCATCTTCACATGACCCTCGGCGGTGGCGATGCGCACCGTCTCGGCCTTGTCGGAGACATCGACCATATGCGCCTCGCCGGAGGCATCGATATGGGTCATACCGGACTTTGCGCCGCTCATATCATTCGGCCGCGATGGCGGCTTCGCCGAAGAGTAGCGCCCGGGTGGCGGCCGCCACGTCGTCCTTGCGCATCAGGCTCTCGCCGACAAGGAAGGTATTGATGTCGACGGCCTGCAGGCGCTGGCAATCGGCATGGGTGAAGATGCCGCTTTCTCCGACGAGGAGCCGATCACCGGGGACCATGGAGGCAAGCGTCTCGCTGACCGTCAGGCTGACTTCGAAGGTCCGCAGGTTGCGGTTGTTGATGCCGATAAGCGGCGAAGAGAGCTTCAGCGCCCGCTCCATTTCCGGCGCGTCGTGAACCTCGACCAGCACGTCCATGCCGAGCGAAAAAGCTTCGTCCTGCAGACGCTCTGAATCGTCATCGCTCAGCGACGCCATGATCAGCAGAATGCAATCGGCCCCCCAGGCGCGCGCCTCGTGGACCTGATAGGTCTCGAACATGAAATCCTTGCGCAGGGCGGGCAGCGCGCAGGCAGCACGGGCCGCCGTCAAAAATTCCGGCGCGCCCTGAAAGCTCGGCATATCGGTCAGCACGGAAAGGCAGGCGGCGCCGCCGGCTTCATAGGCTTTTGCCAGCGCCGGCGGATCGAAGTCCGGGCGGATTAGGCCCTTGGATGGGCTTGCCTTCTTGATCTCGGCAATGAGACCGAACTGGCCAGCCTCACGCTTGGCAAGGAGCGCCCGATGAAATCCGCGAGGCGCTGACTGATCGGCCTGCATTGCCTTCAAATCGGCGAGCGACACCGCGGCTTTGGCGGCGGCTATTTCCTCGCGCTTATAGAGTTCGATCTTTTTCAGGATATCGGTCATCGGCCAATCCTAATCGATATCGTTGGAAACGGCGATGAGTTTGTCGAGGGCGAGCGCCGTGGCGCCGCTATCAAGCGAATGCGCGGCCAGCGCCATGCCGTCGCGGATCGTCTCGGCTTTGCCCGCGATGACGAGCGAAGCGGCGGCATTGGCGAGCGAGACATCGCGATAGGCATTCTTGGCGCCGCCGAGCACTTCGCGAAGCGCTGCGGCATTGCCGACGCCATCACCGCCCTTGATATCGGCGAGCATGCAGGGGCTGACGCCGAAATCGGCGGGCGATAGCTCGAAAGTACGGATCTTGCCGTCTTCGAGCGCCGCCACCTTGGTGACGCCGGTCGTGGTGATTTCGTCGAGGCCATCGCCATGGACGACCCAGACGCATTCGGAACCGAGATCGCGCATGACTTCCGCAAGCGGCACCAGCCATTGCGGCGAGAAGACGCCAAGCAGCTGGCGGCGGACGCCGGCTGGGTTGGAAAGCGGCCCGAGCAGGTTGAAGATGGTGCGCGTGCCAAGTTCGACACGCGAGGGGCCGACGTGGCGCATGGCGGAATGATGCAGCTGGGCGAACATGAAGCCGACCCCCGCATCCGCGATGCAGCGCGTGATGATCTCGGGACCAACATCGATATTGACGCCGAGAGCTGCCAGATTGTCTGCTGCGCCCGATTTCGAGCTCAGTGCCCGGTTGCCGTGCTTGGCGACGGGCACACCGGCACCGGCGACGATCAGTGCAGCCAGCGTCGAGATATTATAGGTGCCGCTGGCATCGCCGCCGGTGCCGACGATGTCGATGGCATCGGCCGGCGCTTCGACGGTCAGCATTTTCGACCGCATGGTGTTGACGGCGCCGACGATCTCGTCGACGGTTTCGCCACGCACGCGCAGCGCCATCAGGAAGCCGCCGATCTGCGAGGGCGTCGCCTGGCCCGACATCAGGATCTCGAAGGCGGCACGGGCCTCGTCACGCGTCAGCGGCTCGCGGCTCGCGGCCTTGGCCAGGAACGGCTTCAGATCGGTCATAAAACCTCCTAGCGGACCGCCGCCTGTTCGGCGAGCGTCTGGTTGATCGAAGCCCCATACTGTGTCTGCAGCAGGTTGACCATCTGGTCGAGAATATCATCGCCGGCGGCATTGGCCATGGCGGTGAGCTGGGCGTCGCGGTTGTTCAGCACGTCGCCGGTCGGCTGGCTGTTGACCTCGGTGACCTTCATCAGGATCTGCGTCGAGGGATCGGCGCCGACCGCGCTCGCAACCGTATCGACAGGGCCGGAGAAAGCGGCCTTGACAGCGGCGCGTCCGAGAACCGGATCATCGGTGGAGCGCGTGATACCGCTCTTGCTTTCGACGGCAATGCCGAGCGGCGCTGCAATGTCCGCAAGGGCGGTGCCCTTTTGCGCCTGGGCCTTCAATTCATCGGCCTTCTTGGCGAGTTCGGCCTTCTGCTGCTCTGCTGTCCAGTCCTCGACGGCTTTCTCGCGCACCTCGGCAATCGGGCGGTCCCGGTCCGGCGTGATTTCGCGGACGTTGAACCAGACATAGCCGTCATTGCCGATCGGAAGCGGCGAGGCATCGACGCCGACGTCGGTCTTGAAGGCTTCGCCGAGCAGCTGCTGCTTGGCGGGAAGATCCTTGACCTCTTTGCCGTCCTTGTCGGCACCGGTCGCATCGACGGCGTCGACGGTCACCGCCTTGAGCTTCAGCTGACCGGCGATATCCTCGAGCGTCGCGCCGCCGGCGCGCATATCCTCGATACGGTCATGAACATTGATCACTTCCTGAGAAGCGTTGGAAAGCGCCAGCTGCTTGCGGATGTCTTCCTTCACCTCGTCGAAGTTCTTGACCGTTTCCGGCTTGATGTTGGTGATGCGCAGGATGACCGGGCCGAACGAGCCATCGACGACAGGCGTCGTGCCGCCATCCTTCGACACCGCAAAAGCGGCATCGGCGACGGCCTGGTCGGGAACCTTGTCCTTGGTGAACTCGCCGAGCAGCACGTCGCTTGCCGTCTTGCCCTGGTCGGTGACCAGCTGATCGAAGCTGGTGCCGCCCTTCAGCGCCGTTTCGGCGGCGGTGGCGAGATCCTTGCTGGTGAAGGTCAGCTGTTCGATCGTCCGGCTTTCCGGCGTGCGATAACTGTCCTTACCCTTCTCGAAAGCTTCGCGGATCTGGTCGTCGGTAACGGTTGCGGCATCGGCGATATCGGCCGGCTGTAGCTTGAGATAGATGAGCTTGCGGTATTCCGGTGCGCGGTAGCGTTGCTTGACGCCTTCGAACCAGCTCGCCAGGACGTCGTCGGCGGGCGCCTTGATCGGCTCGATATTGGCGTTGGTCAGCAAAAGGTAGTCTATGCTGCGGCTTTCATCGCCATAAAGCTTCAGTGCGTCGATCAGCGTCTTCGGCGCGGTAAAGCCATTGGAAACGGCATCGACGATCTGGCTGCGGACGGCAACCTTGCTGCGCTCCCTGATGTAATCGTCCTGGCGAATGCCGGCATTGCGCAGGCGCGAAACGAACAGCTCGCGATCGAACTGGCCGTTGACAGCCTTGAAGGCCGGATCGTCGGCAATCAGCTGGGCGAGACGATCCTCGGACAGGCCGAGGTTCATATCTTCGGCGAGCTGGTCGAGCGAGGCACCGGCAACGAGCTGTGACAGCACCTGCTGCTCGACTCCGAAGGCGCGGGCCTGCTCGGGCGTGAGGCGCATGCCGAACTGCTGGCCAATGCTTGCCACCTGACGCTGATAGGCAAGGTGGAATTCGTTCACCCCCACCTTCTGATCGCCGACGGTCACGACAGTGGTGCTGCTGCCGCCAGATATCAGCTCGCGCGATATGCCCCAGATGCCGAAGGAGGCCACCAGGAGAAGCAGGAGCAGCTTGGCAACCCAGGTCTGAGCAGCTCTTCTCAGAAGATGGAACATGGAAACGCAAACCTCGCAGTATTATTGACCCGCGCACGGGCAGACATTCGACGTTCCTTAAAACAAAGCCGACAGGAAATGAAGGGTTGTCACGCGAAAAGCTGCGCATGGCCGCAAGCGCGACGCAAGGCGTTGATGGCGAACAAAAGATCGGCTGCCGGCGGAACCTTTCAGGCCGCCATTTCGTTGAAGCGGCATCCCATGAAACAGGAGCAGACCATGGCAGAATTGAAAACCGCTTCCGCCGAATCCACCGCTGCGCGCGTCAAGGCGGATATCGCAGCAGACGATTTGTCGGCACAGGTTACGGCACTCCGTGAAGATCTCTCCAGATTGACGGACAGTGTGCGGGCGCTGGGGCAGGGGGCAAAGTCGGTGGTTACGGACGAAGCTTCGCTGATGACGGAACGGCTGCGCGACAAGGTTCGCGAAGAACCGATCATGGCGCTCGCGGTAACGGCAGGCGTAGCCTATCTTTTCGGCCTGCTGAGCCGCCGCTGAACACGGACTTCGGGACAGAAAAGCCGGACGCAAGGCGCGCCCGGCTTTTAGTCATGTCTGCCAGTTATGCAATCAGCGGCGGATGGCGCGGCCGATGAAGATCAGAATGCAGGCACCGATGAAGCCGGTGATCAGGTAACCAAGCCACCCCGCCAACGGCTGGATGTGCAACAGACCCAAGATCCAGTTGGCGACGATCGCGCCGACGATGCCGAGCAATATATTCATGAGCACGCCCATATTGCTGCTCATGACCTTTTCTGCCAACCATCCGGCAATGCCGCCGATGATGATGGCCGCAATCCAACCCACGCCTGCGTTTTCCATAGTGATCCCTCCTGGTGAAACAACTCGCAAGAATGCATGAAACAACGGAAAGTTCCACTCCTGGAGGAACTTAGGGGTGCAGCACGGTGACCGGGGTTTCCAGCAGGTACGCGACGAGTTGGAACATTAGGCCGCTTAGCGCAAGAATTGCGAAGCCGAAAGGCATGATCAGGCTTTTGCTAAACATTCTCTCCTCTCCCGTTTTGAGTAAAGCATAAGCCGAAGTGCGTGCTACGCAAGGTTATTACTAACAATTGGTTAAGTGAGATATTTAAGTAAAATGATAAATTCCAAGCGTGATCCCGCAGGTTGTTCGCGGATATCATTCTGAAAGACACGGTAAATGGTATGTGCCTTCGATTCCCGTCCGGCAATTCTACGTTTCGGAGAGTTTTGGCTGAAGTAATCCGTTTCTCGACGGAACAGGGAGCCGTCGGATGCATCAATTCGGCGCAGGTGCTGAGTTATGTCCAGCCGCCGGCGGATTGATTTTGGCTCGGACTGCGTCATTTTTCCGGGGGTTCGTTCAATCAGGGAAAACCTCGATGCCAAAAGCTGCAATCGCTATCGCCTGCTGCCTCTGCCTGCTTACGCTCGCCGGCTGCGGCAATACCGCATACGGACTGAAGAAGGATGGACAGGAGGCGAGCCACGCAATGGATAATGCGACCCATCGGGTGCTTTCGGCCGGCGCCAAGAAGTAATGGCGGCTGCCGGCGACACGCAGCAAATCTTGCATGAAAAAAGCCCGCCTGGGGTGAGGCGGGCTTAGCATAACAGAGAGAATGGACGGACCAAAACCGTCCCGACTGATACAGCATTTCCTTAAGGGGCCGCCGTACGTCATTCGACGTAGCCGCGACCGTTCCGGCAGCGCGTCAGGATCGGGTCAGAAGTTGCCCCAATTCTGAGCGCGGGCACGGGCGCGAATAATCCGGTATTCGCGACCGCCATAGAGCGAACCGATCGTCAGCAGAAGCGTCAGAACGTCCCAGATGATATGCATGTTATCCTCTCAGGTTGGACGGCTCTGCCGTCGATCGGTGAAGGTACAATAGCAATCTTTCGAACCTGCTTATATGACAAGAAATCGGGATGAGCAGGGAAAGGAGCAGGGCGCTTGCGGCGTCTGATAAGACGCGCGGCGCTGTAGGAGCAGCAACGTGAACAAATCAGCCGGCGCCAGCCCATGACGATTTTCTCCGTCCGCCACATCACGTCCTATCGTTACCGCCGGGAGGTCGATTTCGGCGAGCATCGCCTGATGTTCCGGCCGCGCGACAGTTTCGACCAGCGGCTGATCGAGGCGTCGCTGACCACCTATCCGGAGCAAAGTCATGTGCGCTGGATCCACGATGTTTTCGGCAATTGCGTGGCGCTCGTCGATTTTTCCCGGCCGTCGGTTGAGCTTCGTTTCGAAACCTGGATCACACTCGATCATACGCCGCAGCTCGCCCCGGACATTCGGATCGACGAGGCGGCGCTGACCTATCCTTTCTCCTACGACAAGGACGAAATCGCCGATCTCGCGCCGGCGATGCAGCGCCATTATCCCGATTCGGGCGATGAGGTCGGCCGCTGGGCGCGCCAGTTCGTGCGCCTGGGGCACCCGACGGAGACCGGGCACCTGCTGATGACGCTCTGTTATGCCATTCGCGAAAGCTTTGTCTATGCACGTCGCCAGGAACATGGAACGCAAACGCCGCTGCAGACCTTGCACCTTCGCTCCGGCACCTGCCGGGATTTCGCGCTTCTGATGATGGAGGCGGCACGCTCGCTAGGCCTCGCGGCGCGTTTCGTCACCGGCTATGTCTACGTCCCCGACCGGGACGGCTCCACAGTGCTGGGCGGCGGTTCCACCCATGCATGGTGCCAGGTCTATCTTCCCGGGGCCGGCTGGGCCGAGTTCGATCCAACCAACGGCATCGTCGGCAACCGCGACCTTATTCGCGTGGCCGTTGCCCGCGACCCGCGCCAGGCTGTTCCTTTGAGCGGCAGTTACGACGGGCAGGGCTCAGATTTCGAGAACATGACGGTGCAGGTCAACGTGACCACGCGACAGCCGTGGGTTGCCGAGGGGTAATGATGCAGTGGCGGGGCAATGGTGAATTGCCTGGGCCAAGGCGCTTTGCCCGGGAAGGTGCGAGGCATATCGCGGGAACCGGGCGGCGCGATCGACGTTCCATACTCACCTCCGCCCATGCCGGGAGGGACGAGGAAGCCACAATGAAGATACGCGCCGGGTTTCATCTGGGCTATAAATGCATACAGCCGACGCCGATGCTGCTGGTCCTCAACATTCATCCCTCCCGTCGCGCCGATCTTCTAAGCGAGCAGGTCCTGACATTCGACCGGCCGATCGAGGCGTGGGAATATACCGACAGCTTCGGCAATGCCTGCAGCCGGATTGTCGCTCCGCCGGGGCTGACGACGATTTCCACCGAGTTCGAGATCTATGACACGGGGCAAGCCGACATCGTTCCCGTACAGGCAGTGCAGCACGCAATCAAGGATCTGCCCGACGAGGTGCTCGTCTTCCTGCTCGGCAGCCGTTACTGCGACACAGACAGGCTTTCGGATTTCGCCTGGGCGACCTTTTCAGCAACGCCGCTCGGCTGGGCGCGCGTGCAGGCGATCTGCGATTTCGTGCATAATCACATCACCTTCGATTATCAGAAGGCCGACGTTCTCAGAACGGCGCATGGCGGCTTCACCGATAAGAGCGGCGTCTGCCGCGACTTCGCCCATCTCGCCATCGCGCTCTGTCGATGCATGAATATTCCTGCCAGATACTGCACCGGTTATCTCGGTGATATCGGCGTTCCTGCCGATCCGAATCCAATGGATTTCAGTGCCTGGTTCGAGGTCTTTCTCGGCGGGCACTGGCATACGGTCGATGCCCGCCACAACACCCCGCGTATCGGCAGAATTCTGATGGCGACAGGCCGAGATGCCACCGACGTCGCGATGTCGACGGCTTTCGGCCCGGCGATGCTTTCCCGCTTCGAAGTGATCACCGAGGAAGTGCCGTAAGTTGCAGCCATGGACTCACGGGCCGCCGCAGGTAGATCCTACGCCTTCTTCAGGAACTCGGTTTTCAGCACGAGGCCTTTGACCTGCTTGGTGTTGCACTCGATTTCGCCGGGATTGTCGGTCAGACGAATGCCTTTGACCAAGGTTCCACGCTTCAGCGTCTCCGAGGTCCCCTTGACCTTGAGGTCTTTGATCAACGTCACGGAATCGCCGTCGTGAAGCTGGGTTCCGTTGCTATCCTTTACGATAATGTCTTCGGCCATGATGTCCTCGCTTGATGATGCGGGGGGGGAAATCACGACGATAACGGAGAGTCAATCACCGGCCCCATCCGATTCTGGTTCTCCTGCCCCCGATCCGCGGCTGACTTACCGCGGCGGAAGGGTGGTTGCCGGGTTGCAGAAGGAAGCTGACGGCGGGCCTGTGAATCGGAACGCCGTCGAGTGAGACTGAGACCAAGGTCCGACCCGACCCGGACTTCATGCCGATACCCAACCCTCGGTCCCCGCAATAGGTTTTCGCGGTGGCATGAGTTTGCGGAGTTTTAGCGGTGACCAAGATTTTCGTTGTGGGGATGATACTGACGCCGGTTGTTTTCTGGGGTTCCATCGGTGCGCTGATCTACTCAATGTTGTCGTGAGCCGATGTTGCACTGTCAGTTCACGGCCAGAACCAGGCTTAGGGGCACATGCACCTTCGCCACATCAGCAAGCATGTTCCCGCTCGTCGAACCGGGTCATTCCTGTCCTCGCGCCTCTTGTTCATCGTCTCGGAACAAGTCCGTCAAGCAGGAAGTCCAGGCCTTTCCTGAAAACCCCGTCCCAATCATTGTCCAACAGCAGACGAGCACGCTCGATCGTCGGGTATTCTGCACCGAGATGAGCAAGGCGCTGCTGCCCGGCGAGCATGTCTTCGTCCGAAAGGTCGAAATTCGCACGAGTAATGGTCGCGCCCATCACATAGTTCCAGAGCGACCATATCCCGCCGTTCAAATCCGCCTCCTCGACACCGGCTCTGGATAAGACCCTGCCCAGCAGCTCCAGACGACTGAGGATATTCGGGCCAAGTGCCCGGCGCGGCAGCAGCGATGCCGACCAGGGATGGCGCAGCATGCTGGCGCGCCAGTCTTCAAGCATATGAAAGACCGCCTGACGCCAATCCGGCGATTCGATTATTTGCGACGGTCCGCGATATTCGAGCACCGAGTCGAGCGCGAGATCAAAAACCTCCTCTTTGTTGGCGACGTGCCAATAGAGGCTCATCGCGCCCGAGCCGAGGCGATCGGCCAGCCGACGCATCTTCAATCCCTCAACGCCTTCGGCGTCCAGCAGTTCAACCGCGGTCGCTACGATCCGTTCGAGCGAAAGAGGCGGTTCCTGTACGGAGGGGACCGGGGCAGCTTTCCGGTGAGACCGTTTACTCTGAGTGCCGTCGCGTTGGGCTGCCATGTGTCTTTCCTAAAAAGATCGGGACATCGATTTAAGCCGGCGAAGCGACGGATGTCGATCCTCGCCAGTTGACTCGTACAATGTACGATGCGATGAGTCGTACGTTGTACGAGTCTCACTTGCCAAAGAGTTAACAGCGCAATCCAGGAGGCGGTGAGGGTCGTTCCTCGCAGTCCTCACGGCCGAAAGAACATCATGTCACACGCAATCAAACATCTGCTCATCGGAGGGCTGATCATCATGACCACAGGAATTCCCAACGCGACGACGGCGGCGAATGAAGGTGACCTCAAGCTGACCGTCGTCAATCCAAAAAACCTCTACGATCCGACGCCGAATGGCTATAGCACGGCGGTGATCGTCCCCCGCGGCGCCCGGTTGGCCTACATCTCCGGACAGGGTGGCCAGGATAGCTCGGGAGCCTTGTCGCCGGACTTCGCCGTCCAGGTGAAGCAGACCTACGCAAATCTGCGCAGCGCCCTCGACGGCCTCGGCGCAAGGCCGGATCAGGTCGCCAAGCTCACGGTCTTCGTGGTCGAACACGATGTATCCAAGCTCGAGGTGCTGACGAGGAACGTCAAAGAAATGTTCGGCGACGCACTCCCGGCCCAGACCCTTGTCCCCGTTCCCAAACTTGCAATCGATCCGATGCTGTTCGAAGTCGAAGCGGTCGTCATGCTTGAATAGTGGCTGCGACTGATCCGCCGGGCAGTTCTGATGGAGAAAATTGCAAATGGCGGAAGAGGTGGGATTCGAACCCACGGTACGGTTTCCCGCACGCCGGTTTTCAAGACCGGTTCCTTAAACCACTCGGACACTCTTCCAAGTTTTTGGGAAGCCTGAAGAAAGTCCGTTTCGGTCTTTCCGGTGGATCGGTGGTTTCTGCCGATTTGCTGCCCATTCACTCACAGGCCGGCTTTTTAGCAGCTTTGATGGCAGCGTCAACTTGTTCTGCAGAGAAGCGGCTTTGACAGCCGCTTCTCTCTGCCGCCGTCAGACCAGGACGGTGAAGTTGTCGAATGCGAGCTGCGGAAAGCCCGTGGGCTCGACATCGGGCTGAATATCGAAGCGGACAAAATCGACCGCCCCCAAGGCTGCCAACGAAATGTGCTGGCCATCGGCAATGGTGTCTCCGTAGACCGTCAGTGACATCTCACTCACCTTGTTGCCGCCGATATAACCCTCGAAGGTGACGAGGGCATCGACACCTTCATAGGCGGGGTCGAAATTGGTTGCGACATCGACGCCCTCGATGGTGAAGAGCTTGCCATCAACGCGTTCGAAAAACGGATTATAGGGATTGGTGACGACGTACTCGTTGCCGCCGGATTCGGCGACCGCCCAAAGGTTGCCATCGAGTTTGTCGCCAAATTTGAATCCTCCATAGCCGGAGGCGATGTCAGGCAGCCCGGGATATTCGGTGGGAGCATTCTCGAAATCGATGGAATACTGCCCTTGCGGAGGAGTGTGGACGCCGATGTTGAGACTGGCGAGGTCGGTGCCGCCCTTTCCATCGGAGATCTTAAATGAAAAATTCTCGCCGAAGATTCCGCCGGGCTCAAGCGCGCTCGGATCATTGACCGTGTAACTATAGCTGCCGTTGCTCCAAATCGTCAGCGTCCCGTGCTCACCCTCAATGGTAAGATATCCCGGCTCGCCCGCCTTGTTGGGAATTCTCATTCCGTTGACGAACTGAACCTGAAGCAGATCGCCGTCGGAGTCCGAGGCGTTGTCGAGAACGTTTCCTTCGATGGCCTCCGCTGGTGCGTAGTCGTGGACCTTCACGTCAGGCACTATTGGTTTGTGATTTGCCATGGCTCGTCTCCTAAAGATGAGCGTGGATAGGACGCCGGGCTGCGACGCGAACGCCGCAAATAAACTTTCTACTCCACTTTGAGTCAAGCAACAAACTACACGCGATAGGGGAGTGGCGCCAGATGTTGGCGCCGTGGGGACACGTATATTGGAGAGGAATAGGTGGTATACTACCCTGGGGAGAAAGTTCCGGTTGTAACCGACGTCCGAAGAGCAGCTGTTGCGCGTGCCGGTGTCTCAATCCGGTACCTCTCGGACTTTGAAAGCAGGTCGACGTGTACCATGTGGCCCGCGTCGGCACACCGATTTCGGCTCTGATTGCCACAACGGGAGAGCTTCCCGTAAGCAATTTATAAACCATATTTATTAGAATTATCGCTATCGCAGCGAAATCGTTCGCAAATTTGCCACGAACCCAGCAAGATTAAAGTCTCGTTAGGCGGGCGGGGATAAGGCGTTGTTGACCCAGGATGGGGCAGGGTTCCTTAACCATAACGATCTTTGAGCGGCGTGGGGCACATGAAACTGGAATACGGAGCGACTTTCGCAACGACAGCACGGTGGCTGGCGATATCGGCGATGTGTGCGACGGTTGCGGCGTGCGGCACGACACAGGCCGTGCCGAAGAAAAGAGCCCACGGCAAGGAATATTTCTCCGAATCCGAATATGGCGTTAAGGCCAGCCCCCGCGTCGCTACCGGCAACAATATCCCGAAGGGCGGCGGCCGCTACATGGTCGGTAACCCCTATGAGGTGAAGGGCAAGTGGTACTATCCGAAAGAAGACTTCGCCTATAACAAGGTCGGCGTCGCCTCCTGGTACGGCTCGGCCTTTCACGGGCGACTGACGGCGAACGGCGAAGTCTACGATCAGATGCATCTTTCCGCCGCGCATCCGACCTTCCCGCTGCCGAGCTATGCTCGCGTCACCAACCTTGAGAACGGCTCCTCCATCGTCGTGCGTGTCAACGACCGCGGCCCTTATCACGAAGGCCGCATCATCGACCTCTCCAACAAGACGGCCGACATGCTGGATCTGCAGCACAGCGGGACCGGCAAGGTGCGCGTGCAATATGTCGGCCGCGCCCGCATGGACGGCCATGACATGCCCTATCTGATGGCCTCCTACGTGCCGAAGGGCAGCCGCATTCCCGGCATCAATCCGGGAGGGCAGATCGCAACCGGCGTGATGGTCGCCTCCAACAGCCGCAAGATCACCCGCGATCAGTTGCAGAACGCCGAAGACTACGAGACGCCGGCGAATGTGCCGGTGCCGATGTCGGCGACCTCCTATGCCGGCTCGACGCCGAGCGCGCGCTACAATGCGGCGCCGGGCCTTGCGCCGGCCGCCCATGTTCTGGTGGCGCCGTCGGCTCCTTCCCCCAATGCCTCGCCCGGCTTCGATCAGATGGTGGTGCTGCCGGAGTTCGGTCCCATGCCTTATGAGCGGCCGTATGGCGGTTCGCAGGGCTCCCTCGCGCTCGGCTATCAGAACGAAGCGGTGAAGACAGTAACGGTCGATCTCGCCTTCGACGCGGTGATGGTGCGCAATGATGGCCTAACTCCGGCCTCCATCCTTGCCTCGGCCAGGCGCCAGCAGGCAAAATCGGCAGCGCGTTGAGCACGGCGATTGCATCGAATTTCGCCGCGCTCTAACCTTCTCAAAACGCCGTTAACCGATGGGAATTTGCGATGCTGAGGCCTGTGCTTCGTCTGCTTGCATGCCTGATGCCGCTCGCCGCCAGCGCACATGCCGCCGACGGGGGTGCAGCCGGTTTTGCCACCAAGGCGGCGCAGGCCTATATGATCGAGGCCTCCACCGGCACCGTGCTTCTCGCCAAGAATGAGGAGCAGAGCTTTTCGCCGGGGTCGCTCGCCAAGCTGATGACGATGGATCTGGTGTTCGATGCGGTGACCAAGGGCGAGATCACGCTCGACACCGAATATCCCGTTTCCGAATATGCCTGGCGCACCGGCGGCGCGCCGTCGAGGACGGCAACGATGTTTGCGGCCCTCAAATCACGCGTGCGCGTCGAGGACCTGATCAAGGGTGTCGCGATCCAGGGCGCCAATGACAGCTGCATCATCCTCGCCGAGGGGATGGCCGGAAGCGAGCAGCAATTCGCGCAGTCGATGACCCGCCGCGCCCGCGAACTCGGCATGGAGAAAGCGGTATTCGGCAATTCCACCGGCCTTCCGGACGGCAAGAGCAAAGTCACGGCGCGCGAGATGGTGACGCTTGCCGCTGCCCTTCAGCAATCCTATCCCAATCTCTATCCTTATTTCGCGCAGCTGGATTTCGAATGGAACAAGATCTTCCAGCGCAACCGCAATCCGCTGCTCGGGCTCGATCTCGGCGCCGACGGGCTTGCGACCGGCTTTGCCGAGGGAGAAGGTTATTCGATCGTCGCGTCGGTCCAGCGCGACGGCCGGCGGCTGTTTTTGGCGCTTGCCGGCATCGCGTCCGACAAGGAGCGGACGGAGGAGGCCAAGCGCGTGCTCGAATGGGGGCTGACTGCCTTCGAGAGCCGTCAGATCTTCACCGAGCATGAAGTGATCGGCGCAGCCAGCGTCTATGGCGGCTCGGCGCGCACCGTCGATCTCGTCGCCAAAGCGCCGGTCAGCGTCTATATTCCGATCAGCAACCCCGACCGGCTTTCGGCGCGCATCGTCTATCACTGGCCGCTGACGGCGCCGGTGAAGCCGGATTATCAGGCCGGCACGCTCAGGATTTTCGCTGGCAGTCGGCTGCTCAGGGAAGTGCCGCTCTATACCGCGCAGGCGGTCGGGGAGGGCTCACTCAGCAGCCGGGCGGTCGACGCAGTGCTGGAGCTCGGCGAATCGCTGTTCTTCTCCTGGCTCTGGGACAAGTCCGCCCCCGGCTGAACGCCGGGATGAGGCTCTCGCGCAGAGCTCTTCTTTTCCCGCGTGCCGTTGCCGCACAGTCATGCTCCAGACTTGAATGCCTGACCTTCTGCTACAATTTGCGGGGAAGGTGATTATGTCGCCGCCGCGAAAGGTTTTCCTTCCCGATGTCTTCGGATAGATAGAAGAGGCGGGGCGCGCGGGCGTGCGGCGTCCGGAATGCGGGAAGTTGTCATTGTCATCCGGTACGGGACTGTTCGTTACGTTTGAAGGCGGGGAAGGCGCGGGGAAATCCACGCAGATCCGCCGCCTCGCCGAAGCGTTGAAAGGCGAAGGGCATGACGTGCTGGTGACGCGGGAACCGGGCGGGTCGCCGGGCGCGGAAGCCGTGCGCCACGTGCTTCTTTCGGGCGCGGCCGAGCCCTTCGGCACGCGGATGGAGGCGATCCTCTTTGCGGCGGCGCGCAACGATCATGTCGAAGAGGTGATACGGCCGGCCCTGACATCAGGCAAGATCGTGCTCTGCGACCGTTTCATGGATTCTTCGCGTGTCTACCAGGGCATCACCGGCAATCTCGACCCTGATTTCGTTGAGATGCTGCAGCGGGTCGCCATCAACGGCGTCATGCCGGATTGCACCTTGATATTGGATATTCCCGCAAAGGTCGGCCTGGAGCGGGCGCAGAAACGCAGCGCCTCGGACGGTCCCGATCGCTTTGAAAGGGAGCGGCTCGAAACGCACGAAAAACGGCGCGAAGCCTTTCTCGATATCGCCGCGCGCGAGCCGGAGCGCTGCCACGTGGTTGACGCCATGCAGACGGAAGAGGCGATTGCCGCCGAAATCCTGGAGATCGTCAAGCGGCTGATGTCGCCCGCAGACCGCGCTCGGATGCCGGAAGCCGCCCATTATGAGTGAAGTCCATTATGAGTGACGATCGGCCGGGACTGCTGGACGGCGCCATCTGGCCCGCCGAAAATACCAGGCTGTTTGGCCATGAGGAGGCGGAATCCTTTCTTGCCCAGTCCTACCGATCCGGCAAGGGTCATCACGCCATCCTGATCGAAGGGCCGGAGGGCATCGGCAAGGCGACATTCGCCTTCCGCTTCGCCAACCACGTCCTCTCGCATCCCGATCCCGATGCTGCGCCGGAGAAGATCGGCGATCCGGATCCCGCCTCGGCCGTCAGCCGCCAGATCGCCTCCGGCGCCTCGCACAATCTCCTGCATCTCGCCCGGCCGGTGGACGAAAAGACCGGCAAGGTGAAATCGGCAATCACCGTCGACGAGGTGCGCCGCGCCGGCAAGTTCTTCTCGCAGACCTCGGGCACCGGCAACTGGCGAATCGTCATCGTCGACCCGGCCGATGACATGAACCGCAATGCGGCCAACGCCATTCTAAAGATCCTCGAGGAGCCGCCGAAGCGGGCGCTGTTCCTGGTGCTTTCGCACGCGCCGGGCCGGCTGCTGCCGACGATCCGCTCACGCTGCCAGCCGCTGAAACTGGCGCCGCTTCCCGACGAAGCACTCGTTGCGGCCCTTGCCCATCTTGGCATAGCAGGCGAGGGCAGCGTGCTTTCGGCGGCCAAGGGCAGCGTCGGCGAAGCCTTGAAACTGTTGAACTATGGCGGCAGCGAAATCATCGCTGGTTATGACGAAGTGCTTTCCGCCGAGGGGCCAACCGCCCGCAAGGCGATGCACCGGCTGGCAGAGGCGCTCTCGGGCAAGGAAAGCGATACGATTTTCGATTTCTTCGTCAGCCACGTCGGCGACGACATCATGAGCCGCGCTCGCGCGGCGGCAGGCGAGGGGCAGATCGCCGCGGCCGAACGGCTGGCGCGGCTCTATTCGGAGGTTACCGAGCGGCTTACCGTTTCCGACGCATATAATCTCGACCGCAAGCAGACGATCATCAGTATTCTCTCCGATATCAAGCAGCCCAGACTCTAGCCAAGGTTTAGGCGGATCAGCCGGCCAGCAGCTTCCACGCAACGAGCGCAAGCGTGATGGCCAGGAGAATGCGAATAATACGTTCGTGCAGCTTCGGCGCCAGAAGGCTTCCCAGAATAATACCGGGAATCGAGCCGACGAGCAGGGCAAAGAGCATCGCCCAATCGATCTCGCCGATCAGCCAATAGCCGGTGCCGCCGATCAGGGTCAGGGGTACGGCGTGGACGATGTCGGAGCCGACGATTTCGCGGACATCGAGCCTCGGATAGAGCACGAGCAGGATCGTCACGCCAAGCGCACCGGCGCCAACCGAGGTCAAGGTGACAAGCACGCCGAGACAGAAGCCGAGAATGACGGTGAGGGCAAGAATGGTCGTCGGCCGCGGCAGGGTACGTTCGCCGATGGCGCGACGCGCAAATTCGAGGATCGGGCCACGAAAAATCAGCATGAACGCGGTCATGACGAGAAGCCAGCCGAGGGCTGATGTAATGGTGTTGGTCACGCCGATGCTCTTGCGATCGACACCTGCCAGCAGCCAGAGCATCAGCAAGGCGGCCGGGACGCTGCCGGCGGCGAGGCTGCCGACGATCTTCCAGTTGACGCGCCCATGCACGCCGTGAACAGCGGTACCCGCTGTCTTGGTGATCGCAGCATAGAGAAGATCGGTGCCGACGGCAGTTGCCGGATGGACGCCGAAGAGCAGCACCAGCAGGGGTGTCATCAGCGAACCGCCGCCTACGCCGGTAATGCCGACAAGAGCGCCGACAAACAGTCCCGAAATCGAATAGAGAGGCTCGAATGTCAAGCAAGCGCCTCCAACGGCGCCCGGCCACGGGGATTGTGGTGGGTGAAAACTGGCACGTCGTTGGGTCCCGCCTCTCTTTCTGACGACCGGTAAATTGCGTGCGAGACGGAGTCAAGCTCACGGCCCCGTGTCCTGGAATTCATGGGCGGCAGCGAAACTTGATGTTTCGCTCGACGGTGACATGCGCTAAGAGCGGCTGACCATTGATAAATAAGCCGGACCTTGGCCGCCATGACAGACAAGACATCCTTCTATATCACCACCGCGATTTCCTATCCCAACGGCAAGCCGCATATCGGCCATGCCTATGAGCTGATCGCGACGGATGCGATGGCTCGCTATCAGCGCCTGGATGGCAAGGACGTCTTCTTTCTGACGGGCACCGACGAACACGGCCAGAAGATGCAGCAGACGGCGCGCGCCGAAGGGATCCCGCCGCAGGCGCTCGCCGACCGCAACTCCGGCGAGTTCCAGGCGATGGCCAAGCTGCTCAATGCTTCGAACGATGACTTCATCCGGACGACGCAGGAGCGTCATCACGAGACATCCAGGAATATCTGGACGCTGATGGCCGACAATGGCGACATCTACAAGGACAGCTATGCCGGCTGGTATTCAGTTCGCGACGAGGCCTATTACCAGGAAAACGAGACGGAGCTGCGCGCCGACGGCGTGCGTTACGGCCCGCAGGGCACGCCCGTCGAGTGGGTGGAAGAGGCAAGCTATTTCTTCAAGCTCTCCGAATACCAGGAGAAGCTGCTGGCCCATTACGACGCCAATCCCGATTTCATCGGCCCGGCCGAGCGCCGCAATGAGGTGATCTCCTTCGTCAAATCCGGCCTCAAGGACCTGTCGGTGTCGCGCACGACCTTCGACTGGGGCATCAAAGTGCCGAACGACCCTTCGCATGTCATGTATGTCTGGGTGGACGCGCTGACCAACTACATCACGGCGACGGGCTATATCGAGGACAAGAATGGCCCGAGGGCGAAGTACTGGCCGGCGGATGTGCACATCATTGGCAAGGACATCATTCGCTTCCACGCCGTCTATTGGCCGGCTTTCCTGATGTCTGCGAAGCTGCCGCTGCCGAAGCGCGTTTTCGCCCACGGCTTTCTGCTCAACAAGGGCGAGAAGATGTCGAAGTCGCTCGGCAACGTCGTCGATCCGGTCAATCTGGTGAATCATTTCGGGCTCGACCAGGTGCGCTACTTCTTCCTGCGCGAAGTCTCCTTCGGTCAGGACGGCAGCTATAGCGAAGAGGCGATCGGCACGCGCATCAATTCCGACCTCGCCAACGGCATCGGCAATCTCGCCAGCCGGTCGCTGTCGATGATCGTCAAGAATTGCGACGGCAAGATCCCGGAATGCGGGCCGCTGACTGACGAGGACAAGGCGATGCTTGCCCAGACCGATGCGCTGCATGCATCGACGCGCGAGGACATGAGCAAGCAGCTCATTCATCGCGCGCTCGCCTCGATCATTGCAGTCGTTTCGGAGGCCGACCGCTATTTTGCCGGCCAGGCGCCCTGGGCGCTGAAGAAGACGGATCCGGCGCGGATGGGCACGGTCCTTTATGTCACGGCCGAGGTGGTGCGCCAGATCGCCATCCTGCTACAGCCCTTCATGCCGGAATCGTCGGGCAAGCTGCTCGATCTTGTCGCCGCGCCTGCCGACAAGCGCGATTTTGCCGCGCTTGGCGAAGTTGGCCGCCTCGTTGCCGGGACGGTGCTCGAAGCGCCGACACCGGTCTTCCCGCGCTATGTGGCTCCGGAGGCCTGAGGCCGTGCTGATCGATACCCATTGCCATCTCGATTTTGCCGACTTCGAGGCGGAGCGCGACGAGATCGTCACGCGCGCCCACCAAGCCGGCGTCAAGCAGATGGTGACGATCTCGACGCGCGTGCGCAAGCTCGACGGGCTGCTCGCCATCACGGAGAAATATCCATCGGTGTTCTGCTCCGTCGGCACCCATCCGAACAATGCCGGCGACGAGCTGGACATCCAGACCGAAGAGCTGGTGCGCCTGGCGAAGGCGCATGAGAAAGTGGTGGCGATCGGCGAGGCGGGCCTCGATTATTTCTACGACACGCAGACACCAGAGGATCAGCAGACCGGCTTTCGGCGCCATATTGCCGCCGCTCGGGAAACGCAGCTTCCGCTCGTCATCCACAGCCGCAGCGCCGATGCCGATATGGCTGATATCCTGACCGAGGAAACGGGGAAGGGAGCCTTCCCCTTTATCCTGCATTGCTTCTCGGCAGGGCCGGATCTGGCGCGAACCGGTGTCGAACTCGGCGGCTACATCTCTTTTTCCGGCATTCTGACCTTCCCGAAATCGGAAGAACTGCGTGAGATCGCCAAGACGATCCCGCATGAACGGCTGTTGGTGGAAACGGACGCGCCCTATCTCGCTCCGAAGCGCTGGCGCGGCAAGCGCAATGAGCCGTCCTATGTCGTCAATACGGCCGAAGTGATCGCCGAGACGATTGGCCTTTCCTATGCGGACGTCGCACGGATCACGACGGAGAACGCGTTTCGCCTGTTCTCGAAAATGCCAAGGATTTAGCAGGTGCTCTATCGGCGGCGCTTCACCATTCTCGGCTGTTCGTCGTCACCGGGCGTGCCGCGTATCACCGGCGACTGGGGCGCCTGCAATCCCGACAACCCAAGGAACCGGCGCACGCGCGCCTCATTCATGGTGCAGCAGTTCGCTCCTGATGGCGGTGTGACGACCGTCGTCATCGACACCGGACCCGATTTTCGTGAGCAGATGATCCGGGCAGGGGCCGACCATGTCGATGCGGTGCTCTACAGCCATCCGCATGCTGATCATATTCACGGCATCGACGATCTGCGCGGCTATTTTCACAATACGCGCCGGCGAGTGCCGATCTACGCTGACCAATTTACGATGGACAGGCTGCGTGAAGCCTTCGGCTATTGCCTGGAGACGCCGCCGGGCAGCAATTATCCGCCGATCGTGCTGCCTGTCGTCATCGAAAATCTTGACGAACCCGTCGAAATCCGCGGCCCCGGCGGCAAGATCGATTTTTTTCCGCATATCCAGCAGCATGGCGATATCAATTCGCTCGGCTTCCGCATCGGTGATGTAGCCTATTGCAGCGATATCAGCGATTTCCCGCCGCAGACCGTCGAGAAACTGAAAAATCTCGACGTGCTGATCATCGACGCCCTGCAATACACCTATCATCCGAGCCATCTGTCGCTGGAACAGTCGCTCGACTGGATCGGCCGGCTGAAGCCGAAAAGGGCGATACTCACCCACATGCATACGCCGCTGGATTATGACGCGGTAATGGCGCAGACGCCGGACCATGTGGTGCCGGCGT
Organism: Rhizobium atlanticum; assembly: GCF_030182485.1. Lineage (NCBI taxonomy): Bacteria > Pseudomonadati > Pseudomonadota > Alphaproteobacteria > Hyphomicrobiales > Rhizobiaceae > Rhizobium > Rhizobium atlanticum. The sequence goes on along the minus strand of NZ_JAQJCJ010000010.1, from coordinate 3,392 downwards.
TCGATCAGATGAGCTTCGAGACGGAGTTTCTCGCTTAACCCAGCGATGCAGCATGCTTACACGCGTGCGGCAGGATCGGGGACTGAGCCGCGACCCTGGCGCAGGTCACTGCATATAGGGAAGAACCTCGACCGCGCCGCGATAGATCATGTCGAGCGAGACGTAGAGGATGATCAGCAGACCGATATAAGCGATCCAGCGATGGCGGCCGAGCAGACGGGCGATCAGGTTCGCGGCGATACCCATCAGCGCGATTGACAGGCCGAGGCCGATGACCAGGACGCTCGGATGTTCGCGCGCAGCGCCCGCAACGGCGAGCACGTTGTCGAGCGACATCGAAACGTCGGCAATGACGATCTGGGTTGCCGCCTGGAAGAAGGTCTTTTTCGGCGCGCCTTCGCCGCTTTCCGCTACGCGATCCTCGTTATGGCCGTCGCGAAGCTCGCGCCACATCTTCCAGCAGACCCAAAGCAGCAGCAGGCCGCCGGCCAGCAGCAGGCCGACGATCGCCAGCAGATAGACGGCAACACTGGCGAAGAGAATACGCAGGACCGTTGCGGCAAGAATGCCGACGATGATCGCCTTGCGCCGTTGTGTGGCCTCGAGGCCGGCAGCGGCAAGACCGATAACCACGGCGTTGTCGCCGGCGAGAACAAGGTCGATAGCAATGACCTGCAGCAAAGCCGTCAGACCGGCTGCCGTGAAGATGTCCATATGAAATGTCCCCAATGCGTCGAAAGCCGTGCTAGCGTCTCGATGGTTTGACGTCAACCGCCGAAGGCTGCAACAGACGGTGCGATTCACTGCCTGGTGTATCTGAAAAAGGACAGGCGGCAACGTTATGGAACTGCCGTGAAATGCCGCTGATCCGTCCCATTGCCGTGGAACATTCGTCTCGGCTGCCGGTTCTTCAAGTCAGAAACCAGTCGTCGGGTCGACGGCTGGAAGGAGACATCGAGAGGAGCGTTCCGTGAGCAACATTCACCACGATACTAACCCCAGCTCTTCAGGCCCGATGGGCGGCGGCAGCCTTACGGCATTTTTCGACAGCCGGTCCGAAGCCGAATCTGCGATCTCCCGTCTCGAGGACGCGGGCGTGCCGGTCGCAAGAATAAGATTGATGCCGGGCTACGAAGCGGACGGAAAGAATGCCGGCGCCATAAGCGACGACCGCAGCGGCTTCTTCGACGCGCTGGCCGACTTCTTCTTCCCTGATGAAGATCGCGCGATGTACGCAGAAGGGCTGCGGCGAGGCGGTTTCCTCGTTCAAGTCAACGATATCGACGACGCGCTCTATGAGACCGTTCACGATATTCTCGACGACGAAGGCAGCATCGACATCGATGAGCGGGCAGATCTCTGGTTGTCGGAAAGCGGCCGTCAAGGTGGGTCGAATACCGGTTTTGCCGGCTCGGCCCATGGCGGCAAAGCTGCGGATGACCTGGCCGTGTCCGAGAGCGCGTTCGAAGAAGAAACGCGACCGGTCGCGATACGCGACACCACGCATGGAAGCGCCAAGGTGCGCGCCTACACCTATCCTGGAGTCAGCTCGCCATCGACCGATCCTGGCCGGCAAATGCAATCGCAGTCGCAAGGAGGGTCGAACCAAAGTCAGGGATTCCGACGTGATCACTGATATGTCGGCATGAGGAGCCGACCTCGTTCGCCCCTGGTCAATAATTGAGGAGACGTCCATGCAATCATCCATCAATCGCGACGGTTTCCTTCCGCCGGATCCCGATGAGCTGGTCGCGGAAGGTGAGCCGCCGTTTGCCGACGCCGCCACCGCGACTGCGCGCGAGAAGGCCGACCACGATCTCGACCTCCTACAGCACGAGGTAAGGCTGTTGCGCGCCCGGATCGGCATTCTGCGCGAGGATGCGGAATCGGCGCTGAAAGCCCACGCAAATCTGATTGATGCAAGCGCCCATGTCCAACTCGGCAACTATCCCTGGGCAAAGCTCGCCTTGGCCACGAGCGCGGCTTTCATCGCCGCCAGAATCGTTCGCAGCCTTCCGTTCGGCGCTTTGCTGGCCGGCCACCTCTCTGATGCGAGACGGTGGTGAAGGGCTGACCATCTGATACGCCCGGTCCTCTGACAATTCGGGGGAGAGCCCAATGTGCTGCCCGCGATCTGACTGCGGGCCGCACTTCGCAGCTGTTGCCCCAAACTCCTTTCTGACATTACCAACCGTCCGGGCACTGTGCCGCAGAGAGTCTGCAAGCCGGGAGGCGCCCCGATGATGCGTCACCGAGACAAAGATCGGAAAATGACGGCAGCTGAGCAACGATCAGTCTGCCTCGGCCAGACAGGTTCGTCGATTGATGTTGATGGCGTGACGATTGAGGATTAGCAAACCGCAGGGCTTCCATACCCCCCTGTTCGGAATGCCCGTGGGTGATGTGCGAGTCGAACCTGTCGAGCAATCGATCTAAAGGTACAGCCAGATGATTGATTTCAGGTCACTGACAGAAGCAGATTTTCTGATGTTGTGTGAGTGGCTAAATAAACCTCATATGCGTGCTCACTACCAGAAGACGCCGATAACGATCGAGGAAGTTCAGAGGAAGTATTCTGAGCGCCTGAGCCCAAGCCATCCTACCCATTGCCATATCGCTTGTTATAATGGTGAGCCTTTCGGAAAATTGCAGTGCTATTTGCTTCGCGACTATCCCGACTTCGCGTCTGATTTGGGCGAGCACGACGGCGTAGCGGTCGACTTATTTGTCGGTGATGAGCAGTTCATAGGGAGGGGCTTGGGGAAAGCTATGCTTCGCTCATATGTGCTGAACGTGGTTCCTTCACTTTTTCCCCACGACTGCAAATGTTTCATTTGTCACGCTAAAGAGAACCAAATAGCTATTCGGGGTTCGCTGTCCGCAGGGTTTCTGCCGTACCGAGACGTCATCGAGGGCGGAGTGGAAAGTCTGCTACTTTCATTCGACCGACCGAACTAGGCATGTCTGCCTTTTGTCCGATAATCTCGTTCGGCGATAAATCCCGCTGACCATTGCGGAGAGACGGTTCGGGGCTAAAAGCAACAGTCGGAGAACCGCTCTCTTGTTCCATAATCTACCTTATGCGACCGTTTTGTGTAGCCGCAAAGTTAAAGTGTCCTGTTTCTGCAAAGTTGGAATGTCACTCTGCCCGCGTTTGATGACGTGGGAGATTGCGAATGGGACTGATTGCGATGAGCGAGCGAGACCTGCAGCGGATCGAGGTTTTGTCGAGGGTTGTCGACGGACGCATGACGTTGGCGTCGGCGGTGCATGTGCTTGACCTGAGCGAGCGCCAGGTGCGGCGGCTGTTGGATCGCATCAGAACGACCGGTGCGGCGTCGATCCGTCACAAAGCCATCGGCCGGCCGTCGAACAACCGGATCAGCGATAGT
>NZ_JAQJCJ010000090.1:0-696 GCF_030182485.1 Rhizobium atlanticum | reverse complement strand
CCATCCATGGCGCCAACGATGCGCCGGTGCTGGCCGTCCAGACGACGACCCAGAACGCCACCGTCGGCTCTGCCTTCTCCTTCACACTGCCGACGACCACCTTCACCGATGTCGACAGCGGCGACACGCTCGCTTATGCGGCAACGTCCGCCGATGGCACGGCGCTGCCTTCCTGGCTGAGCTTCAACGCCTCGACACGCACTTTCTCCGGCACGCCGACGACAACTGGCACTTACGGCATCAAGGTGACGGCAACCGATCTCGGCAGCCTTGCCGCCAACGAGACCTTCAATATCGCTGTGTCGACATCAGGCAATACGACGCCGACGGCGGTTGCCGATACGGGGGATGCGACCGAGAAGGGTGGTGTGGCCAATGGTTCGGGCGGCGTGGCCGCCAGTGGCAACGTGCTGACCAACGACACCGATCCGGATACCGGTGACACCAAGACCGTCACGGCAGTCCGTTTCGGGACGACGTCAGGCACGCTCGGCTCGGCGCTGAACGGCACCTATGGCAGTCTCGTGCTCAATGCATCGGGTGCTTATAGCTATGCGGTCAACGAGAACAATGCGACCGTCCAGGCGCTGCGACAGTCGACCAACACGCTGAGCGATGTCTTCAGCTACACGATGCGCGACAGCGCTGGCGCCACGGCCACGGCGAATCTGACGATCACCATCCATGGCGCCAACG
>NZ_JAQJCJ010000089.1:0-786 GCF_030182485.1 Rhizobium atlanticum | reverse complement strand
GGCTGGACCGGAGTCCTCCACACAGATCGCCGATCCCGCAGAGTTTTGGCATGGAGTGGCTCAACCCGGCCAGCTTCCCGATAGCTGGAATACAGCGCCCTTCCGGCAGGATTTGCCGTCAGCCGCCTATTCACCGGTGCAAAGCGTCAATCCGCCAGACGCACCATGGGAGCAAAGCTTGGGGGCATCGATCTTCGGCACCCCACAGTACATGCTGCCTGTGGACGACTTGGGAGGAGCTGTCCCTCCGAGCTGGCAACACCGCAATCAACCGGCACCGGCTGGCCTTCGGCTTGCGATGTCCTGGCTTGAGTTGCTGCCGAGCGCGGACAACCCCCAGACCAGCATCACTATCCATGGTGTGCCCTACACGGCCACTCTGGGGCCATCAGGCAGGGAGAACGACATTTACCTTTTCCAGCAATAGGGTGGAGATGGATCGAGCAATAGATGCCAGTCGTTCTTGAAAAAGCACCAAATCGTTGAGGGAGAATCCGTTTTTACGCGGCCACGTGCAGCGCGCCAACCCAGATGAGACGATCCCCAGTGCCGGGGGCGACATCGAATGTGCACGTCGCCAGTCTTCCTTCAAAACGTGACGTTTGGCCAGCATCCCAAGAGGCGACGGCTGTCGCATCTGAGGTGTAGACAGATACGGATGCGGGAAGAGCCTCGGGTGCGAAGGATGCTGGCGCGGTCGCTGAAGTGCTTAGTGCCGTCTATGACGGCCTACCCTTTGCGGGTTCTACTATGGCTTCAGGCCAGGACGAAACCCGCCCATGGCGC
>NZ_JAQJCJ010000088.1:0-797 GCF_030182485.1 Rhizobium atlanticum | reverse complement strand
CCGTCGACCTATAAGATCCCGCTCGCCTCCGACCGCCCGAAGATCTTCAACGTGCGGCTTGCCGAATGGTCGGAGAATGCCGAAGCGACGATCGGCCGCTCCAAGGCCGTCGGCGAACCGCCCTTCATGCTGGCGATCTCAGCGCTGGAAGCCCTGTCAATGGCGGTCGCTAGCGTCGCCGATTATAAGGTCTGCCCGAGACTCGATGCGCCGGCGACACCGGAACGGGTGCTGATGGCGGTGGAGCGGATGAAGCGAGTGTAGGATGCGTCCGGCTGATTTGTTGTTTGGGCAGGACGGGCGGACAGGCTGGAACGAGTTGCACCCCCCTCTGTCCTGCCGGACATCTCCCCCACAAGGGGGGAGATCGGCAAGACGAAAGCCCTTGCTCCTTATTGCCCTGACATCAGACTATGAAAATCCGGTTTTAAGCTATCGATCCGTTATCATGGGGAGGCATTGCCTCTTGCCGATCTCCCCCCTTGTGGGGGAGATGTCCGGCAGGACAGAGGGGGGTGCCACGCCCACATACCCATCGGTTGTCTTTCCATGAAAGACCTCCAAACCTTCCTCGCCGCCCACCCAGAGAGCGTCCTCGTCGACATCACCGGCACGCAAGGCTCCACTCCGCGCGAGGCCGGCGCTTTCATGCTCGTCTCGGCGAACGCCCTCTGGGGCACGATCGGCGGCGGGCAGTTCGAGTTCATGGCAATTGCAAATGCGCGTGAGATTCTGGCTGGAACCGGCGGAGCGATTACCATGGAAATCCCGCTCGGCCCCGAAATCGGCCAGTGTTG
>NZ_JAQJCJ010000087.1:0-817 GCF_030182485.1 Rhizobium atlanticum | reverse complement strand
TGTGAGCTTTCGGGAGGTTGTCCATTCAAAGCGGATTTAGGAGACTGGAGCTATCACACCTCGAGTCGGAAGGATCGCCGCGAATGAACATTCATAAGAATGCCCGACTGACGCCGTTGCGCCGGGAACAAATGGCGCTTGCTGTTATCGAAGGGCATCTGACCCAGGCTCAGGCAGCACAGGCCTATGGCGTCGCGGCCAAGATCGTCGCCCGTTGGGTCGAGCGTTTCAAGGCCGGTGGTCGAGAGGCGATGCTCGATCGTTCCTCCCGACCTCATGCCATGCCCCGGCAGACCAGTCAGGCGCTGGCGGAGCGCATCATCACGCTTCGCCGCCAGCGCCTGACTGGCAAGCACATCGCGATCGAAACCGGTGTATCTGCAGCGACGGTGAGCCGGGTTCTCAAGCGCGCAGGCCACTCCCGCCTCAAGGATATCGAGCCGGCCGAGCCTGTGCGTCGTTATGAACGCCAGGCTCCCGGCGAGATGATTCATATCGACATCAAGAAGCTCGGCCGGTTTCATGAGGTCGGCCACCGCATCACCGGCGATCGCACTCGCCAGAGTTCGCGCAGAGGCAAGAGTTGGGGCGCCGGTTGGGAATGCGTTCATGTGGCCATCGACGATGCCTCTCGCATCGCTTTCTCACAGATATTGCCGGACGAGACGAAAGAAAGCGCCGTGGCCTTCTTGAAGGCGGCATTGGCCTATTATGCCAGCCTCGGGATCGCGGTCGAGCGCGTCATGACCGACAATGGTCCCTGCTACACATCAAAGCCATTCGGCCAAGCTTGTCGCGACAACGGCCTCAAGCACGT
>NZ_JAQJCJ010000086.1:0-856 GCF_030182485.1 Rhizobium atlanticum | reverse complement strand
GCGCTCAACCAGGGCGACGCGGTCAGCGACACGCTGAGCGTCAGCTCGCTCGACGGCACCGCCAGCCACAACATCGTCGTCGCCATCACCGGCGCCAACGATGCGGCTGCGATCGTCGTCGATGCGACGGTGACCGACGACCGGGCGACGGTCGAGGCGGGTGCGGCCGGCAGCGGCGATCCGAGCGCCTCCGGCAAGCTGACGGTCAGCGACGTCGACGACGGCGAGGCGGTGTTTGCCGCCCCGGCCTCGCTCGATGGCATCTATGGCAGCTTCAGCTTCAATGCCGCCACCGGCAGCTGGACCTATACGCTCGACAACAGCCGGGCGGCGACACAGGCGCTCAACCAGGGCGACGCGGTCAGCGACACGCTGAGCGTCAGCTCGCTCGACGGCACCGCCAGCCACAATATCGTCGTCGCCATCACCGGCGCCAACGATGCGGCTGCGATCGTCGTCGATGCGACGGTGACCGACGACCGGGCGACGGTCGAGGCGGGTGCGGCCGGCAGCGGCGATCCGAGCGCCTCCGGCAAGCTGACGGTCAGCGACGTCGACGACGGCGAGGCGGTGTTTGCCGCCCCGGCCTCGCTGAATGGCATCTATGGCAGCTTCAGCTTCAATGCCGCCACCGGCAGCTGGACCTATACGCTCGACAACAGCCGGGCGGCAACACAGGCGCTCAACCAGGGCGACGCGGTCAGCGACACGCTGAGCGTCAGCTCGCTCGACGGCACCGCCAGCCACAATATCGTCGTCGCCATCACCGGCGCCAACGATGCGGCTGCGATCGTCGTCGATGCGACGGTGACCGACGACCGGGCGACGGTCGAGGCGGGTGCGGCCGGCAGCGGCG
>NZ_JAQJCJ010000085.1:0-857 GCF_030182485.1 Rhizobium atlanticum | reverse complement strand
TTCTACATCCCGGGCACCGAAACCTGCCTCAAGATCGAAGGCTACATCCGTTTCCAGGTTAACGTTGGCGAAGACGTCGGCGGCGACTCTGACTGGGATGCAGTCACCCGCGGTCAGGTTCAGTTCACCGCCAAGAGCGACACCGAATATGGTCCGCTGACCGGCGTCATCGTCATGCAGTTCAATGCTGACAATGCCACCGACCAGGAAGCCAAGCTCGACTCCGCTTACCTCGACGTCGCGGGCTTCCGCGCCGGTCTGTTCTACAGCTGGTGGGACGATGGTCTCTCGGGTGAAACCGACGACATCGGCTCGATCGTAACGCTGCACAACTCCATCCGCTATCAGTACGAAAGCGGCGACTTCTACGCTGGTCTCAGCGTCGACGAACTGGAAGACGGCTTCTACAAGTCTGGCGAAGGCCCGAACAACGTAGGCGTTGCCTTCGGTCTCGGCGGCAAGGCTGGCGCCTTCAGCTACCAGCTCACCGGCGGTTGGGACTTCGACAACGAAGACGGCGCTATCCGTGCAATGGGTACGGTTGACATCGGCCCCGGCACGCTCGGCCTCGCAGCCGTGTACTCTTCCGGCCCGAACTCCTACTACTCCGCAGCTGAATGGGCTGTCGCTGCCGAATACGCTATCAAGGCAACCGACAAGCTCAAGATCACTCCTGGCGTCCAGTACTACGGCGACTACTACGTTGCTGGCGACGACTTCAGCGACGGTGATGCCTGGAAGGTCGGTCTGACGGTTGATTACCAGATCGTTGACAACTTCTACGCCAAGGCTTCGGTTCAGTACCTCGATCCGGAAGACGCTGACGACTCCACGACGGGCTACTTCCGCCTGCAGCG
>NZ_JAQJCJ010000084.1:0-893 GCF_030182485.1 Rhizobium atlanticum | reverse complement strand
GTGAACGAAGGGACGGACACGGTCCAGACGGCGCTTGCCGGCTATACGCTCGGCAACAATGTCGAGAACCTGACCTATACCGGATCCGCCAACTTCAGCGGCGCCGGCAATGCGCTCGCCAACACGATCACCGGTGGCGCCGGCAATGACACGCTGAACGGCGGGGCCGATGCGGACACCTTAATCGGTGGTGCGGGCCACGACACCTATATCGTCGACAATGCCGGCGACATCGTCACCGAAGCTGCCGATGCCGGGACCGATACGGTTCGAACCAACCTGGCGATCTATACGCTTGCTGCCAATGTCGAGAACCTGAGCTTTGCCGGCACGGGGTCGTTTGCAGGCACGGGCAACAATCTCGACAACACGATCACGGGTGGCGCTGCCGCCGATACGCTTTCCGGCGACGCCGGCAATGACACGCTGAATGGCGGGGGCGGTGCGGACAGCTTGATCGGCGGTGCGGGTGACGACACTTATATCGTCGACAATGCCGGCGACCTCGTCACCGAAGCTGCCGACGAGGGAACCGACACGGTTCGCACGACATTGGCGAGCTATAGGCTTGGCAGCGATGTCGAGAACCTCACCTATATCGGCATCGGCACGGTAGCCTTTGCCGGAACAGGCAATGATCTCGACAACGTGATCACCGGTGGCGCTGCCGCCGATACGCTTTCCGGCGGTGTCGGCAATGACACGCTGAATGGCGGGGGCGGGGCCGATCGTTTGATCGGTGGTGTTGGCGACGACACCTATATCGTCGACCATGCCGGCGACCTCGTCACCGAGAACGCCAATGAGGGGATCGACACGGTTCGGACGAACCTGAGTGCCCACACATTGGCGGCCAATGTCGAGAACCTCACCTATATCGGAGCGGCAGCCTT
>NZ_JAQJCJ010000083.1:0-906 GCF_030182485.1 Rhizobium atlanticum | reverse complement strand
GGTTCCAGATCTTGGCAAGGTTGAAGCTCTCGGACATGACGCCTTCGTTCATCGCCCCGTCGCCGGCAAATGCGACCGCGACCTGGCCGGTCCCAAGCAGCTTTGCGCTGAGCGCCGCCCCGCAGGTGATCGGAGCGCCGGCCGCAACGATCCCGTTGGCTCCAAGCATGCCCTTGCGCAGGTCGGCAATGTGCTGCGACCCACCCTTGCCGCCGCAGGTTCCGGTCGCCCGGCCGAACAGTTCGGCCATCATGCCGTCGATGTCCACGCCCTTGGCGATCGAGTGGCCGTGGCCGCGATGGGTCGAGGAGATGTAGTCGTCCTCGCGCAGATGCAGGCAGATGCCGACCGCACTCGCCTCCTGCCCGGCATAAAGATGTGTGTTGCCCGGAATGTCGCCGGTCGCCATCTCCTCCATCACCCGCTCCTCGAAACGACGGATCATCCGCATGCTTCGATAAACCTCAATCAGCTTGTCCTGTGAAAGTTGTAAGCCTGACATGTGTTCCTCTTGAACTTTGCTGCGACCTGACGGACGCGAAACATTTGCGCGTTAAGATCCCCTAGCCTGTCTTGATCGTCTGTATTGATCGATGACGACGGCGAGGACGATGATGGCTCCCTTGATGATCTCCTGGTAATAGGATCCGATCTTGAGGAAGGTGAAGCCGGATGTGATGACGCCGAGGATGATTGTTCCGATCAGCGTTCCTGTTATGCGGCCGGAACCGCCGGCCAGCGATGTGCCGCCGATGACGGCAGCGGCGATGGCGTCGAGTTCGTATGCGGTGCCCATGGTCGGCTGGGCGGATGCTGCGCGGGCAGCGGTGACGACGCCAGCCAGTCCGGAGAGCACGCCTGCGACGATGTAGACCTTGATGAGATGGGATCCGATGTCGATGCCCG
>NZ_JAQJCJ010000082.1:0-984 GCF_030182485.1 Rhizobium atlanticum | reverse complement strand
GCCATTGAACGCTTCGATGAAAGCATTATCAGTCGGCTTGCCGGGGCGTGAGAAGTCCAACGTCACACCCTTGGAATAGGCCCACAGGTCCAAGTCGCGCGACACGAACTCGGTCCCTTGGTCGACACGGATCGTTTTCGGATAGCCGGCTTTTTGGCACACCCGTTCAAGGGTTTGCACAACGTCTTCGCCTCTATAGCTATGACGTGGATCAAGCACCGGCACGTAGCGCGAGAAGGTGTCGACCACCGTCAGCACGCGCAGTTTCTTACCCGTTGCGAGTTGGTCGTGAACGAAGTCCATCGCCCAGACGTCGTTGGGTCCGACGGCCATGTGCCGATCCTCGCGAAGCTTGGCTTTTACCCCCCGCTTCGGTGTCTTGTTCCGCAACTGTAGCCCCAAGTCCCTGTAAATGCGGTAGGTTCGCTTGATGTTGGTGCCCCAACCCTCGCGTTCCAACAGCACATGCACGCGGCGATAGCCGTACCGCACACGGATCTCGCAGATCTCGCGAATACGACGTTCCAGACCGGCCTGATCAGCACGGCGAGAGGTATAGTGGTGAGTTGATCGATCGAAGTTCAACGCTCCACAAGCACGTCGGATCGAGATCGCCCAATCGCAGCACATGCCTTTCACCATCTCCCGCTTCCGAGCAGGCCTTAGAGCTTTCGGCGGATGACATCCTGCAACATCTCGCGGTCCAGCGTCAGATCCGCGACGATCTTCTTCAGGCGCGAATTCTCGTCCTCGAGCTGTTTCAGCCTCTTCATCTCCGGTGGCAGCATGCCCGCGTATTTTTTCTTCCAGTTGAAATAAGTCGCCTGGCTGATCCCCGCCTTCCTGCAGATTTCAGCAACCGACACGCCTTCATCACCTTGCTTCAGAATGAACGCCTTCTGAGCGTCCGAAAACTGCGACGCTTTCATCGTCTTCTGGTCCCTTTCCCAGCCAGGAAAATGCACCGGAAAACTCTAACCAAAA
>NZ_JAQJCJ010000081.1:0-995 GCF_030182485.1 Rhizobium atlanticum | reverse complement strand
ACGATGATGGCTCCCTTGATGATCTCCTGGTAATAGGATCCGATCTTGAGGAAGGTGAAGCCGGATGTGATGACGCCGAGGATGATTGTTCCGATCAGCGTTCCTGTTATGCGGCCGGAACCGCCGGCCAGCGATGTGCCGCCGATGACGGCAGCGGCGATGGCGTCGAGTTCGTATGCGGTGCCCATGGTCGGCTGGGCGGATGCTGCGCGGGCAGCGGTGACGACGCCAGCCAGTCCGGAGAGCACGCCTGCGACGATGTAGACCTTGATGAGATGGGATCCGATGTCGATGCCCGAGACCCTTGCGGCCTGCGGGTTGGATCCGATCGCATAGGTATATTTGCCGTAGCGGGTGTAGCCGAGGGCAATATGCGAGATGATGGCGACGCCGAGGAAGATCAGCACCGGCAGCGGGACCGGAAAGCCGAGGATGAGATAGCTCTTTCCGAGCCATGTGAACTGCGGGGTCAGAAGGCCGATCGGCTGGCCGAGCGTATACCACTTGGCCGCGCCTCTGGCACAGACCATCATGCCGAGGGTGGCGATGAAGGGCGGGATGCCGGTTTTGGCGATCAGGAAACCGCTGATCCATCCGGTGATCAGGCCGACGAGCAGGCCGGCCATGATCGGCCAGAGGGGAAAGAGGTCGGTGAGTCCGGGATAGAGCGCGCGCACGTCCGCCGAGCCCTGTGCCAGCGATGCGGCGACCATGGCCGAAAGGCCGACCACCGATCCCGACGCCAGGTCGATGCCGCCTGTGATGATCACATGCGTCACGCCGACGGCCAGAATTCCGGTCACCGAGACCTGGAGAATGATGATCGACAGGCGCTGATCGTTGCCGAGGAACGACGTGCCCACGAAAATCCAGCCAAGCACCTCGAAGATCAGCGCGATGCCGACAAGCACAAAGGCCATCGACATCTCGCTCTTGAACTTGCGCTTGACAGCGCGCGTGTCTGCCAATCCTGCGGCGTCGCTCGTATTCATTGT